>NZ_JBNJOH010000006.1:0-116168 GCF_050113735.1 Vibrio sp. TRT 2004
TCACCGTCGATAGAAATATAACATGGAGTTGGCATAGTAAAATCCTTAGAGGTTGTGTGTAATAACACTAACTCTTAATCAAAAAGCGTGCCAAAATGAAAATGTATATATTTCAACAATTTAAGCATTTGTTAATATACGAGCTGGGCAACTTTTTGCTCGAATCGAGCAAGATCTTGCCCAGATCGAGCAAAAAGTTGCCCGGAAGCAAGAAATGCACCGAGGAGACTGTGAATTATCACAAATGATGAAAAATCAGAAAATACCCCACTGCTATAGAGGGGTCGTTCGCAACAGTATGGTTTGCTATCCAGTGTGTTGCGAACACGTTAAGTGATAGGAGTTACTGTGACCGGTGGCTTTTTGTTGTTGTGAACATTAATCGATTTGCTTAATCTGTAGCTCTTTCGGTACTTCAAAGAACATATTCTCTTCACGCCCTTGAATCTCTTCTACCGAGCGAGCACCGACCAACTCTTTTATTCGGTCTAGGATTTGGTTGACCAACTCCTCTGGAGCAGAAGCACCCGCGGTCACCCCGACTTTCGTTTTGCCTTCAAACCATTCCGACTTGATGTCTTCCGTGCAGTCAGTGAGGTAGCCCGGCGTTCCTAGCTTTTCTGCCAGTTCTTTAAGGCGAGTAGAATTTGAAGAGTTTTTAGACCCGACGACAATCATAACATCCACATCCTCTGCCATTTCGCGCACCGCGTCCTGGCGATTTTGCGTTGCATAACAGATGTCATCCTTGCGCGGACCCTGAATGTCAGGGAAGACACGACGCAGCTCGTCAATGACATCTGCAGTCTCATCCACTGATAGCGTTGTTTGGCTCACATAGTGCAGGTGGCTTGGATCACGCACCTTATCTTTAAGAGCGATTACATCCGCTGGCGTTTCCACCAAGTACATACCGCCTTTATCACTGGCGTATTGCCCCATTGTACCTTCAACTTCAGGATGTCCAGCATGACCAATCAACACGACTTCCATATGCTTACGGCTCGCACGAGCTACTTCCATGTGCACTTTAGTCACTAAGGGACAAGTTGCGTCAAAAACGGTGAGAGCACGCTCTTTGGCCTCTTTGCGTACTGCTTGAGACACACCATGAGCAGAAAAAATAACGATATTGTCATCTGGAACTTCATGCAACTCTTCAACAAAGATCGCACCACGCTGCTTGAGGCCTTCCACGACAAAACGGTTGTGAACCACCTCATGGCGTACGTAGATTGGTGGTTGGTACATTTCTAATGCACGTTCAACAATGCTGATCGCACGATCAACACCGGCACAAAAACCGCGAGGGTTGGCTAATAGAATTTTCATTTCATTGCTCATGGCGTTGTTTTCTTCTTTGGGCGGTTATTCTACTGACAAAATCTCAACTTCAAAAGTCACATCCTGTCCTGCTAGCGGATGGTTGAAATCTACGGTCACAGAGTCGCCAGCTATTTCGGTAATAATGCCAGGAATTTCCATTCCGTCTGGACCAGAAAAAGCCATGATGGTGCCCACTTCCACTTCCGCGTCACCAACAAACTTAGCACGGTCCATATGATGAATATTGTCTGGATTTGGCAAACCAAACGCATCTTGAGCTTTAAGTTCAATGGCCTTTTGGTCACCTGAGTTAAGACCCAGCAAACACTGTTCAAAGTTTTCACTAAGGCTACCATCACCAATCACTAGTTTGGCTGGTTTGCCCATGTTATGGGTACTGTCGGCAACAGACCCGTCTTTCATTTTGATCGTAAAGTGCAAAGTTACTGCTGAATCTTGGGCGATTGTAGTCACGTTACTGCTTCCTTGGTGTCGTTATTGTTTTAATAGAGGTGTCGCCGTCAAATTGGCGCTCGGATTCAAACTAGACGGGTATACTAAAAAGCGCCATCGTAATCAACCGACAGCGCTTAGGGTTATTCAATTCATCACGAATTAAGCTTTGGCGTCGTCTTTTTTACGAAAGCCATCTAAGATAATCATCGCAGCACCAATACAGATAGTAGTATCAGCCAGATTGAATGCTGGCCAATGATAATTACCCCAGTAAAAGTCGAGGTAATCGACCACAAAACCATGGACGACACGATCGAAGACGTTACCTACCGCACCACCAATAATCATAGCGTAGGCGATATTGTTCCACTTTTCGGCCGCTGGAAGTTTACTCATCCAGTAAGTCAGCATTGCGGTGACTGCAAATGCAATCCCAGTAAATAGCCAACGTTGCCAGCCAGCCTGATCGCTCAGGAAGCTAAACGCAGCGCCGTAATTATGAACATAAAGGAAATTGAAGAAAGGCAGTACCTCTATTCGATTTGCCCATCCATAACCCATATTATCCATCACAAACAGTTTAATACCGATGTCCGCAAGGAAGATAACCAACGCTAGCCATAGCCAACGTACACCTGATTGTTTAAGAGTTAATGTTTGCTCGTTCATACAGTTCCTAAAAGTAGCCCCAGTAAATACTGGGGCTATTTAATTTCTGAAAAGTTCAGTTACGCTACTGCGAATTATGCAAATTTACGTACTTCGCCTTCACCATCTACGTTCGATACACAACGACCACAGATCTTCTCATGGCCTTCGATCGTACCAACGTCTGGAGTATGGTGCCAACAGCGGTCACACTTCTCGTTTTCAGTCGCTTTAACTTCAACAAACAGACCTTCAACATCAGTCGCTTGTGCTGCTTGAGATTTTTCACCTAGAGACTTAACCAATGCGGTTGATGTCAGTAGTGCAAAACGCAGTTCGTCTTCTAGCTTACCTAGCTTAGCCAGTAGTGCATCGTCGGCATATAGCGTGACTTCAGCTTGTAGAGAGCCACCGATTGTCTTGTCTTTACGAGCGTCTTCTAGCAGCTTGTTTACGCTACCACGAATCACCTGAATCTCAGCCCAGAACTCGTTGTTCAGCTCTTCACCTTCAGTCAATCCGAACAGGCCGTCGAACCATTCACCAGTGAAAACAAACTTATCGCGCTCACCTGGCATTTCATTCCAGATTTCATCCGCTGTAAACGACATGATAGGAGCCATCCAACGTACCAACGCTTCTACGATGTAGTAAAGCGCCGTCTGACAGCTACGTTGAGCATGTCCGCCACGTTTTGCTGTGTACTGACGGTCTTTGATCACGTCTAGGTAGAATGAACCCATCTCAATCGAACAGAAGTGCATCAAGCGCTGAGTCACTGCGTGAGTGTTGTACTCGCCGTATGCTTTAACAATTTCTTCCTGAGCCGCTAGTGCGCGACCAACAGCCCAACGATCAAGTGCAACCATTTCTTCTGCAGGAACAATATCCGTTGCAGGGTTGAAACCACTTAGGTTCGCAAGGAAGAAACGTGCTGTGTTACGGATACGACGGTACGCATCAGCAGAGCGCTTAAGAATTTCATCAGATACCGCGACTTCGCCAGTGTAGTCTGTTGATGCAACCCATAGACGCAGAATATCTGCACCTAGCTTGTTCGTGACATCTTTCGGTGCAACTACGTTACCAATCGATTTCGACATCTTACGACCGTGACCATCTACAACGAAGCCGTGCGTTAACACTTGCTTGTATGGCGCTTCACCTTTCATCGCGATAGATGAAATCAATGACGACTGGAACCAACCACGGTGTTGGTCAGAACCTTCCAGGTAAAGATCTGCGCTGTTGCCGTTGTACTCTTCACGAGCGTCAACCACTGAATAGTGAGTAACACCTGAATCGAACCATACGTCTAGAGTATCAAGTACTTTCTCGTATTTATCAGCGTCATCACCAAGTAGATCTGAAATTTCTAGATCCCACCAAGCTTGGATACCTTTTTCTTCAACAAGTTGAGCAACTTTCTCAACCAGTTCAATTGTGTTTGGATGAAGCTCTGCAGTTTCTTTGTGAACGAATAGAGCGATCGGCACACCCCAAGTACGTTGGCGTGAGATACACCACTCAGGACGACCTTCAATCATACCTTCGATACGACTTTGACCCCACTCAGGCATCCACTCCACACCTTTGATTGACTCTAGTGCTTTAGCACGTAGACCTGCTTGGTCCATCGATACAAACCACTGAGGTGTTGCACGGAAGATGATTGGAGTCTTATGACGCCAACAGTGTGGGTAGCTGTGCTCATAAGCGTGGTGATGAAGAAGCGCGCCTTTTTCTTTGAGCGTTTCAACGACCGCATCGTTCGCTTTGAATACGTGTTGACCAGCAAACAACTCAGTATCTGGTAGGTAAACGCCATTTGAACCTACAGGGTTAGCCACTTCTAGGTTGTATTGGTTACCTACTGCGAAGTCTTCTTGACCGTGACCTGGCGCGGTATGGACAACACCTGTACCCGAATCAGTAGTGACGTGATCACCTAAGATCGCTGGCACGGTAAAGTCATAGAATGGGTGATTGAACTGAAGCAATTCAAGATCGCTACCCTTAGCAAAACCTAGGTTGTGGAAGTGCTCAATACCAGCACGATCCATGACATCTTTCGCTAATTCAGACGCAACGATGATGCGCTCTTTAGACTCACCTTCAATTTGGACAAGTACATACTCTAGATCACCGCGTAAACATACTGCGCGGTTTGCTGGCAGTGTCCACGGTGTCGTCGTCCAGATAACAATTGAGATATCACCTTCGCCTTCATGACCTTCAATAAGATTAAACTTCGATAGTAGAGCCGCAGCATCTGTCGCTTTGAAGCGAACATCAATCGAAGGAGAAACTTTGTCTTTGTACTCTACTTCAGCCTCAGCAAGTGCCGAACCACAGTCCGTACACCAATGAACTGGCTTGAAGCCTTTCAGTAGATGACCATTGTCAGCGATTTTACCTAACGCGCGGATGATATTTGCTTCGGTAGCAAAATCCATCGTGCGGTAAGGCTTATCCCACTCTCCCATGATACCTAGACGCTTGAAGCTCTCTTTTTGACCTTCAACCTGACCTTGAGCGTATTTACGACACTCTTCACGGAACTCTGCCGCAGAGATCTTTTGGCCTGGTTTGCCTTTCTTCTTCTCTACCATTAGTTCAATTGGTAGGCCGTGACAGTCCCAACCTGGAATGTACGGTGCATCAAAACCAGAAAGTGTTTTGGATTTAATAATAATGTCTTTAAGAATCTTGTTTAGTGCGTGACCAATGTGAATGTCACCATTCGCGTATGGAGGACCATCGTGTAGAACGAAAGATTTTTTGCCTTTCTTCGCTTTACGGATTTCACCGTAAAGGTCTTCTTTGTACCAACGCTCAAGCATCTCTGGCTCACGATTGGCCAGATTGCCGCGCATCGGAAACCCTGTTTCAGGAAGGTTCAGGGTATCTTTATACTCACTCATCGATTCTTAATTCCGTTGTGTTGGGTGACAGTTAGACATTATGCCAAGCAGCGAACTAAACCGCTTGGTCTTTACGCTGACGCAGCCACACCCTTGCTGCTTCAGCATCCAATTCAATTTGTTGTTTCAAAGCTTCGAATGACTCAAATTTATGCTCATCTCGAATCTTATCTAAAAGTACGATTTCCAACTGTTTGCCATATAAATTGGCTTTAAAGTCGAATAAATGTACTTCTAGTTGCTGACGTACACCGTTAACCGTCGGTCGGTTACCAATGTTCGCCACACCTCCAATAGGCCCATCATCAAGACCTAATGCCTCAACGGTATAAACACCTGACACTGGAGATACGCAACGTTTTAGTGGGATATTTGCCGTAGGGAAACCAATGGTTCTACCCAATTTACGACCATGAGAGACTCGACCACTAATACTATAATGACGTCCTAACATTTGCGCAGCTTCATCAAGCTTATCTTGCGCTAATGCCCGACGTATTGCAGTGCTGCTAACCCGCAACTCAGCTAAGCGAAAGCTTTGTGTGCTGACCACTTCAAAGCCGTACTTTTTTCCTGCTTCTTGCAGCATCGCAAAGTTCCCCTTACGACCATGACCAAAGCAGAAATCATCGCCTACGACGAGAAACTTAACACCCAAACGCGCTACCAACAAGTCACTAATAAATGCCTCAGGGGTTTGATTGGCGAACTTAAGGTTAAAGTTTACACAAAGCAACCTTTCAATATTCAATTTACTCAGTTGAACAAACTTATCTCTGAGGCGTGTCAGCCTCGCTGGTGCTTTATCTTTAGCAAACAGTTCCAATGGCTGAGGGTCGAATGTCATTACCGTCGAGGGCAGACCTAATTCCTTAGCCTGTTCAGACACTTGTCGTAATACTTCCTGATGTCCAAGATGAACACCATCGAAGTTTCCGATCGTCAATACACACCCTTGATGGTGGGGTTTGATATTGTGAATACCTCGAATCAATTCCATTGGGGACTGCTAAAAACCTATCTATTGGCTATAAATACTGTCTAAAAGAGTAAACATTGCGTGAAACTGACGGATTATATACTAATCAGGTTCGCTCTGTCGCTGCTTTTAAGTCTTTTAAACGTATACCCATAACCAGAAGTGCCACCAAATAAACGCCTGCACCTAAACCAATCAGCATAGACAACCACATCACGCGATGAGCTAAACTCCAGCTCAGCCAAATACTCATCTCTTCCAACTGCCACATGATCGCTGTGACCATTAAGCCACCCGCAATAATTAGCTTGCCAACAAAGATGAGTGTTTTGCGTGTTAACTGGTAAACACCTGCGATATGCAAACCTCTATATAGTAGAGTCATGTTGACCAAAGCCGATAGTGCCGTCGCAATAGCCAGACCGACATAGCCATAAAAATAAGCGAAGATAGCATTGAAGACCATGTTCGTTACCATTGCGATAATGCCGTACTTCACAGGCGTTTTTGTATCTTGGCGAGAATAATAACCAGGGGCGAGAACTTTAATCAGCATAAAGTTGAGTAAACCAGACGCATAAGCCATCAATGACATCGAAGCAAACTCGACATCTTGTGGCGTAAATTCCCCACGCATGAACAGCACCATCAACATAGGTTTTGCTAGCACCATCAAGCCCAACATCGCGGGAATACCCAGTAGTGTCACCATGCGTACGCCCCAGTCCATTGTCTGGGCAAAACCTTCGTTGTGAGCATCGACGTGTTTGCGTGACAGCGCGGGTAGGATGACTGTCGCAATGGCTATACCAAATAAGCCAAGAGGAAATTCAAGCAGGCGGTCTGAGTAATAAAGCCAACTGATCGATCCCGTTTGAAGGAAGCTGGCGATAAAAGTGTCAAACAGCAAGTTTATCTGACTCACTGATACGCCAAATAACGCTGGAATCATTAACGTGCGAATTTTGACCACACCAGGATCTCGCCATCCCCACTGAGGTTTAACCATCACTCCTGCTTTTATCAAAAATGGGATTTGAAAAAGGAACTGGACTAAACCACCGAGGAACACACCAATCGCCAAACCAATTTCTGGTTGAGCTAGCTGAGGAGCAATAAACCAGGCCGATAAAATGATCATCACATTGAGGAACACTGGGGTAAATGAAGAAACGGCAAATTTCCCCATGGTGTTAAGTATTGCCCCAGAAAGAGCGACAAACGTGATGAACCATAAATATGGAAAGGTAATTTTGAGCATCAGGCTGGCCAGAACAAACTTTTCTGCCGACGGGCCGCCATGCATCCAATCTAAAAACCAGCCAAAACCAAATAGAGCCGTCACGATTCCCGAACCTAAGACACCAAACAATGTCACTATCGAGACAAGAACCCCTAAGGTACCTGCGGCCCTCGCAATAAGTTGGCGAGTTTTATCCATATCTCCCGCAGCATGATACTCAGTCAGAACAGGAACAAATGCCTGAGAGAATGCACCTTCAGCAAATAAACGCCTGAGGAAGTTGGGAATTTTATTGGCAAAGAAGAAAACATCAGCGCTTGCACCCGCCCCCATCAGGTTGGCAACAACAACATCTCGCACTAGGCCAAGTACGCGAGAAATCAGGGTCATGGCACTCACTATCATGCCAGACTTGAGTAGGCGTTTACTCACAATTACCTCGGGAATCAAAAATTTCGCTCTACTTTACACTAGGAATGTCATAACCAGAGCAGATTAGTATTAGCATTGAAAAAAAAATACTGTTAGAATCCCCGCCATCTTAACCGTGAAGACCTTTCAATCCAAAATTTGTTTGGCTCGATTGGTTTTTGCACAAATTATTTGACATTTAAGAGCAAATAGGGGATATTCCTCGCCCTTAAATTGTCACTGAACTAAGTTTTTGGGAGTTAGACCCTTGGCAAATAGTAAATCTGCTAAGAAGCGCGCTATCCAGGCTGAGAAACGTCGTCAGCACAACGCTAGCCGTCGCTCAATGATGCGTACTTACATGAAGAAAACTGTTGCTGCTATCGAAGCAGGCGACAAAGCTGCTGCAACTGAAGCTTTTGCTACAGTTACACCAATCCTAGACCGCATGGCTACTAAAGGCCTTATTCACAAGAATAAAGCTGCACGTCATAAGTCTCGTTTCTCTGCTGCAATCAAGGCTCTTTAATAGAACTCTGATTATACAGTGAAAGAAAAAACCGGCCTTGGCCGGTTTTTTTATATCTGCTATTTGTAAATGAGTAATTAATTGCTCATCACCTGTTCTTAATTATCACAGTAAAGCTCGTGTAGTAACTGAATCATAGACTTCACTTCTTCACTGCTTAATGTGTAATAAACCATTTGAGCTTTTTTTCGAGTATGAACCAGTCCATCTCTTCTTAACCAAGCCAAATGTTGCGACAACGCTGACTGGCTCAATTCCAGTTTGCAGCACAACTCTCCAACGGATAGCTCTTGGTTATGGAGCAGGCACAAAATCTGAAGACGTCGTTCATTCGCCATCGCCTTGAGTAGCACCACTGCCTTTGCAGAGTTTTTTTCCATCTCTTGTAAATCCATCACCAATGACCTCTTGATACAAGCATAACTTTGACAAAAATTTTCAGCCTTACAGAAATAACTAACCTTCTGTACTAACCAGATTCGCACGATTAATAATTATGTTTAAGCGAATCATTCAAATATTAATTCAACTGAGAAAAATAATCTATTCAGTTTAATTAACCATCTGGTTTAATTAAATAAACTCGTAAAATCTACATCACAAACATTCTTTACAGCAGGGTGTTGAATCATCCTTTCAGCGAATATCACATAATACTCTTCTTTCAGTTCATCAATATGGCCTATCAACTGCAATGGGAGATCACTTTCTACTTCTTTAACGTAAATAGACGGCGCTAAGAAGATGACATCATGATGGTAACGGGCAAATGCTTTCATTAATGCCACATCATCAAACTCACCAAGGATATTCGCTTGAAGACCCTGTCGATCAAACCACTGTAATACTTTGCGGCCCATTGCGGTACGACTACCAGGAATAAGCAATTTACGCTGCTCTAATACAGCAGGAAAACTGACACTATCCACATTACCTGAACAGAAGAAACTCATATTGCACTCACCAAGTTTCTTACTATAGAGGCCAGGGCTTTGGCTCGAGTCAACCGGACAATCAGATAAAATCATATCCAGCTTATGCTGGGAAAGCTGTTCAAGTAGCATTTCATGAGTCGACTCAAAACACCGTAAATGGATGCTATTATCATCAGGCACAGTGGTTAACAAAATTTTGCTCACCAAACGTTTAGAAAGCGCATCAGCCACACCAACATCAAAGAGTATGTTGGCTCGTTGGCTGTAATTAACGATGTCGAGCATCTCATAACTTAGGCCAAACATTCTATCGGCATACTTAAATACCAATTGGCCAAGCTCTGTAGGTTCAATACTGCGACCATTGCGTTTCGTTAACTTACCGTCCATTCGATCTTCAAGCGCTTTAATTTGGCCAGTAACCGTCTGCGGGGTCAAAAACAGAGCATCGGCCGCTTTTGTTACAGAACCTTGCTTGCAGACCATCCAGAAGTAATAGAGGTGGTTGTAATTTAAATGCGACATCGCGATGACTCTTTTGGTTCGAATGGATAAGGTTATAACAAATGCTGAGCATGACAACAATAACTCGGAAAAACTTACACATTTACAGATTACCGTATGTTTTACCGAGCTTTTAAATTCAATTATTACAAACCAATGTAATAAATGATTCACCAAAAGGATTTTTTCTCCTTTTTTTTTGATTTTTCTCACATTGAACAACCACTAACGGTCTAAGCGAAAATAACTTTAAAATCAGAATCTTACATAAATTGTAAAGTTCAAAATACAGCTATATTCGTTTGTAATGATGAAAAACAAAGCGGTTACACGGAACTGTAATATTACTGAAATATTTCATCTCTACCATCAGCCTCAGTTTCAACAACAGACCAAAACAAAGACATTAACGGTCCACGGAGAAAATGATTATGAACCAAGCTACTACTACAGCGGCGCCAATTTCGAGCACTACTCGCTGGTTGCGCTGGGCTAACTTGGCATTCATGTTGTATCTGCTACTTCTAGCGGTATCGATGGTTGGCAGTGGTTTTAAATGGGCGACTGGCGATCAAGCTAAAGTTCTATTTGAATTTGCCTCTCACCCTGTAGCAGGTTTGATGATCGGCTTAGTCGCAACAGCACTGATCCAGTCTTCAAGTACAGTAACTTCAATTATCGTGGGCCTCGTTGCCGGCGGTCTTCCGGTAGAAACAGCTATCCCTATGGTGATGGGTGCGAATATCGGCACAACAGTGACAAATACGCTTGTTTCATTAGGACACGTTCGTTGCAAAGAAGAGTTTAAGCGCGCTTTTGCCAGTGCAACTATTCACGACTTCTTTAACCTTCTTGCGGTTGCGATCTTCCTACCTCTTGAAATGATGTTTGGTATTTTAGATAAGATTTCTCATTGGTTAGTTTCTCCGTTCCTAGCAACGGGTGATATGAGCATCAAAGGTCTTAACTTCATCAAACCAATCACTAAACCCGTTGTTAGCGCAGTGAAAGAACCGCTAAGCACATTTGGTGACACGATTGGTGGTGTCCTGCTTATCGCACTGGGTATCGCAACTATCTTCGTCGCAATTACTGTAATGGGTAAGTTGATGAAGAGTCTAATGGTTGGCCGTGCGCGTGAGATCCTAAAAAATGCGATTGGTCGTGGTCCAATTCACGGCATCACGTCTGGTTCAATTGTTACTGTGCTGGTTCAGTCTTCATCGACAACAACAAGCCTGATGGTTCCACTGGTTGGTACTGGTGTACTAAAAGTTCGTGATGTATACCCATTTACACTAGGTGCTAACATCGGTACTTGTATTACCGCTCTACTAGCAGCAACAGCAGTATCTGGCGAGTTCGCAGTATTCGCTCTTCAAATTGCTCTGGTTCACTTAGTATTCAACATCATGGCAACAGTATTAATCTACGGAATTCCATTCCTACGTGAAATTCCTCTTAAAGGTGCTGACTTCATTTCTGATATGGCAGTTAAGAATAAAACGGTCGTTATAGGTTACTTACTATCCGTATTTATCTTGCTACCTGGTGTGATTCTGGCAATGACTGCATAATCAGCCAATACGATTTCTGAAAGGAGAGCCCATGCTCTCCTTTTTTGTTATTTATGGATCGGTTTTCATTGGTAAAAAATCATCAGCTGATACACACTGAAGAAAAACAGCGACGTACACTATGATGGACCATAAAGAAAACGAACAACTACTCGCCGTGGCAGGGCAAATAGATCAACAACTGTCATCACTCGTTGAAGATATCGATATCTTAAGCAGCGTAACGCCACAAAATTATGCCGAAGAGAGGCAGCGTTTTTTCGATAATCGATTTTCTATCGAGCCTAACTTTGTCTATAAAGAGCAGACGTTTGATGTTCATCAAGCCAAGCGAGATCTTTACTCTCTTCCTATCGAAAACATCGATAATGAAAAACTCCGTTCACTCTATGCTGAAGTGATTCAATCCTATGCCGATAAGCTTGATCAGCTCAGTTCTATTGGTTGTGCGGACTTCTTGTATAACTCGCTACGCTATTTTGGTGAGCCAAGCAGTAAGGACGTGCGAAATGCGCATTTCTTGCTACATCTGCCCATTGACGAAGATACTTCTCCACGCCACAACAGTGAAGAGATTGCCGCGTTTATGCAGCAGTTTTGCTTCCAGCATGGCTATTCAGGGGAGATAGAAATCAACGATAGCATGATCGCCAATGCATTAGTGTCAGGCACCAAAGTAAAAATTAATGCGTCGGCAAGCATCTCTGCGAATGAACTTCACGCCCTCGCCCACCATGAATTAGGTGTCCATCTGTTAACCACTTTGAATGGTCAAGCACAACCACTGAAGTTGCTGAGTCTAGGTTGTCCTGTCAATACGACTACTCAAGAAGGGCTGGCTATCTTATGTGAGTTTCTTTCTGGTCACTTTAGTCTGCAACGCCTCAGAACATTGGCACTTCGTGTTGTCGCAGTAGAATCGATGATCGTTGACCGCGATTTTAGAAATACCTTTATGCTACTTAAAGAGCAGTATAAAGCGGACGATATGACGGCATTTACGATTACAAGCCGTGTATACCGTGGCGGAGGCTATACCAAAGATTACCTCTATCTCAGAGGGTTTAGAGAGATTCTCAACGCCTATGAGCAACTCGGTGAGGATTTTAATTTGCTGCTGGCAGGTAAAACGGAGATACGCTATTTCTCTACCATAAAATCTTTAGTCGAGGACGGTATCCTTATTCCTCCTAAGTTTATTAGTCCGGCTATCGCTAATCCTGCGCTTACGGATCCTATCTACAAGTTTGTCGCCAACGCGCTGAAATAACCATCTGAAAAACAAAAAAAAGGGCTCTTGGAGCCCTTTTCTCATTATTCAAAATTAAACCGTGTTACACCGAAAACGGATATTGAATCGGATCATGGTACTCATAACCTTCAACCCAAAAATCATCCAGTGTCACCCAAGTTTCTAAATCTTCTAGACTCTTAATCTCAGGGTTAATATGGAAGCTCGGCGCTTTTAGTGGCTCACGTTTTAACTGCACATCACGCATCAACTCCAATTGGTCTTCATAGATATGTGCGTTAACAATCTTATGATACGCCTGACCCGGCTTCTTATCGGTAATTTGCGCCATAATGGCTAAAAAGACGTAGACCTGAACCATATTGAAATTAAGCCCAAGAGGAACATCACAGGAGCGTTGAGTACTGTTTAAATAAAGCGTATCACCCAGTAACGAGAAGTGATGACTGTACATACAAGGGCGCAAGCAACCCATATGGAACTCACCAGGGTTGTAGAAGTTTAGAATTTCACCGCGATCATCAACACCACGAGTCAGATCATCTACAATTTTACGCAGTTGGTCGATATGACCGCCATCAGGTTTGGCCCATGCTCGCCCCTGAACACCGTAAACGCGCCCCATATCATCGTCACCTTTACGGTAAGGGTTATTTAGCCAAGCTTCATTCAGATTCGCATTTGCATCCCACGTTTTCGTACCTAGTTTGCGAAAGTCCTCAGCGTTATCGTAACCACGAATATAGCCAAGTAGCTCAGCAACGGCGGCCTTCCAGAAGCTTTTTCGCGTTGTCACCAATGGAAACTGGTTATTTGCCACGTTGTACGTTAGATCCGCATTGATAACTGTCAGGCAACGTTTGCCAGTACGTTCGTTTTCAATCCACTCACCTTGGTCAACGATTCGCTGACAGAGATCTAAATACTGTTTCACACCAATTCCTTACTTCGCTTGTTGTGGTAATTCATCTTTGTAATGGCCACGTTTATACGCCCAAACCATCATCAGAATCCCGATAATCACCATAGGTAGTGAGAGGATTTGTCCCATTGAGATAAATCCACCAAATAGACCTAAGTGGGCATCCGGTTCGCGCACGTATTCTACAAGGAAACGGAAGGTTCCGTAACCCGCGAGAAACAATCCAGACACCGAACCGAGCGGGCGAGGTTTTTTGATAAACCAGTTTAAGATGAAGAACAGTACCACACCTTCCAACGCCATCTCATAAAGCTGAGACGGATGGCGAGGCAAAGGACCACCATTAGGGAAGACAAACGCCCATGGCACATCGGTTACACGTCCCCACAGTTCGCTATTCATAAAGTTACCCAAGCGTCCCATACCTAAACCAAATGGCACTAACGGCGCGATAAAGTCAGCGACACCAAAAAAGGTTCGGCCATTTTTCTTTGCGTACCAGAACATGGCGCTAATCACACCAAGGAGACCACCGTGGAACGACATTCCCCCCGTCCAGACCTTAAATAAATAAAGTGGGTCTTGAAGGAAAAGGTCAAAGTTATAGAAAATTACATAGCCAACACGGCCACCGATCACAACCCCTAAGAAACCAGCAAATAGCAAGTCAGATACCTGCTCTCGCGTCCAGCCACTATCGGCTTTATCAGCTCGTCTATTGGCAAGCCAGAGCGCGAAAGCAAAGCCGACTAAATACATCAATCCATACCAACGGATAGATAGCGGTCCAATGGAGACAAGCACTGGATCAATATTTGGAAAAGTTAGATATCCCTGAGACATAGGATTAATACTCTTTATAAAGTTCAGATTATTTCGAAACGTATAAGATGAGAGCGCGTTATAGCAACATAGTTCCGGCAACAAACATTAAAAATAGTGCAAAGATTTTTTTCAATGTAGGTGTAGGTAATGAGGTAGCAAGCTTAGCACCAATGCGCGTGGTGAGCATAGAGGTGGATGCAATTGCGATTAAAGCAGGTAGATAAACGTAACCAATGCTATACGCTGGCAAATCCTCAATCTTGTAACCATGGAGAATAAAGCCGACCATTCCTGAAATGGCGATAAGGCAACCACACACTGACGACGAACCCACTGCTTTGCGCATTTCGATACCATGGCGGTTTAAGAACGGAACCGAGAGAGAACCGCCACCAATACCAGCGAGACTCGAAATAACACCAATACCCGTGCCATAAAACATAGTGGCAGTGCTGCCTGGCATGCTCTTAGATGCTTTACCATGAATAGAAAATAACATCTGAATAGCCAGTAACAATACGATAACCCCGAAGACTCTCGGTAAGTGTTGAGACGGAATCCATTCGGCGACATTCGCGCCTAAAAACCCGCCAACAACCACGCCTGGCATCAACCACTTGACCACGAACATATCGACATTACCAAGTCTAAAATGATTGAGTGCAGATGAACCAGAGGTCGCAATAATACTCGCTAATGACGTAGCCAGAGCAATGTGCATACTAATATTTGCATCGATACCGGCCGTAGGGAGCATGAACAATAAGGCTGGAACAACAATGAGCCCACCACCAATCCCCAACAAACCAGCCATGACGCCGACCACGGCACCGAGAGCCATAAAAGACAAAAGTAATTCTATCGACACATTGAACCCTATTTGTTACCTGCTCGAATAAAGCCTGCGAAGCCCTTATCCTCAAAAAATGACTGCATCATAGTATAAATGTTATGGCCATAAGGTTGCATCAGAGCTTTGTCAGCCAGTTGTTGCAATTCTCCAGTTTCGGTATGACGCAACAAGTACTTCACCTTAGCAACGTTTGAGGTATTCATACTTAGACTTCGGTAACCTAAACCGACCATCAATAAAGCGCCAATTGGGTCACCGGCGAGCTCTCCACAGATACAGACTGGAATATTTAATTCCTGACAGGTCGAATGAATATGCTTAAGGGCCATGATCACCGAAGGGTGCATTGACTCATAAACATCCGCTACACGTGAGTTGTTGCGATCAACCGCTAGTAGATACTGAGTTAAGTCATTAGTCCCGATAGAAACAAAGTCGACTTTATTGGCAATCAACGGCAGCAGATAGATCATCGATGGAACTTCGATCATCACTCCGATTTGTGGCATACGAATGCGTTCATCTAATAGCACCACTTCTTGGTGAGCGCGTTCTATTAGAGCAATCGCATCATCAAGCTCTTGAGCCCCAGAAACCATAGGTAACAAGATACTTAAATTCTGATGAGTGGCACTCGCACGCATCATAGCGCGGATCTGCATCAAGAAAATATCTGGATGATCCAATGTAAAACGAATCCCACGCCAGCCTAAAAATGGGTTGTCTTCCTCAATGGGTAGATATGGCAATGCCTTATCACCACCCACATCCAAGGTACGCATCACCACACGTTTATCTGGATAGGTGTCTAACACAGCTTGATACTGCTGAGTCTGCTCTTCTTCTGACGGAAACCTGTGTTGAAGTAAGAAAGAAATCTCGGTTCGATAAAGCCCTACGCCGTCGACACCTTGGTTAATCGCAATATTGGCATCAGCACTCAAACCCGCGTTCAACATCACCTCAATTCGCTCACCGTCTTTGGTAAAAGCGGGGTCTTCGATGCGTTGATTAACCTTGTTAGCCAATTCACGCTCTTCATTAGCTAAAGCACGGTACTCGCGTAGTAACTGTTTGTTTGGTGAAATCAGTATTTTTCCGCTGTAACCATCGACGATACCCAACTTGCCTTTTATCGCTTTAGGGTTAAGGTTAGCCCCCATAACCGCGGGAATGCCTAATGCACGTGAAAGAATCGCAGCGTGAGAATTGGCCGCTCCTTCCAGTGAGATAACCGCGAGTAACTTATCTTTGGGAATCGAAGCGAGCAAACTTGCTGTCAACTCCCTCACGACTAAAATAACGGGTTTATCAATGACCGTTCTATCTTGATCCGTGTTGTACAAGAAGAACAATAACCGTTGCCCCAATTCGCGGATATCCTGAGCTCGTTCTCTGAGATAAACATCCGACATACGAGCAAAACGGTTAGAGTAGGATTCGACCACTTGACGCAATGCCCAGTCCGCTCGGTCTCCCTTGTGAATCTGCGCCTTTAAATCTTTACGCAACATAGGATCATTAAGCAGGTGGGTAAACAGATCGAAAATCGCTAGCGCATCTTTATTGATCTCGTTATCAAGTCGCTTACGCATTCGGCGAAAATCATTCAACGCCTCTTCGATCGCCAACAGTAACCACTCTTGTTCGCGCTCAATATCCAACGTCGATGCAGGATAAACATTCGTCAGATCAGGCTGGGTGTCATCCCACCAAAAATCACCTATCGCTACCCCTGATGAAGCGGGTACGCCACGTATTGCTTGCTGTTTTTTCTCAAGACGCCAATGCCCCTGAGTTTGGGCATGCGCAATGATAACCGCAAGCTGAGCAGCCAGCGTGACTAGGAATGACTCCTCCATCTCATTAAATAAGCGAGGCGTTTTTTGCTGAACCACCAATACACCGAGAACTTGCTTACGATAGATAATTGGCGTGCCAAGGAAGCTTTGATAAATCTCTTCACCAAGCTCAGAAAAGTACTTGAAATCGGGGTGTTTTGAGGCTTCAGCAATGTTAAGAGGTTCGGCACTACGCTTAACCAAACCAACGAGACCTTCACTAAAGCGAATGTGGATTTTGTCGCCTTTGAAACGCAGGCCTTGAGTCGCCATTAACTCTAAGCGCTGCATCTCTTCATTGGCGAGATAGACAGTGCAACACTCAGTGCTCATCGCACTGCATGTTTGTTTAACCAAGATATCTAAAGCCTGATGAACTTCATCGACTTTAGAAACTTGTTCAACTATTTCCCTTAGTTGAGAAAGCATGTCTATCCTCTTTTGTGTTTACGTTTGCCTTTCACTCTGCGTTCTTTAAATGGCATTGCCATTGATGCAAACTCTTTCATTGCCCGACGATAAACATCGCGCTTAAAAGAAACCACTTGTCTGACTGGATACCAATAACTTACCCAACGCCAACCATCAAATTCAGGGGAACTACCACGTTGCATGTTGATCCTTGATTCATCACAATCTAAACGCAGTAGAAACCATTTCTGTTTTTGGCCGATACAAACAGGCTTAGAATCCCAACGAACTAGCCGCTTAGGTAACTTGTACCTCAGCCAATGACGACTCGTCGCTACGATTTTTACGTCTTTTTTGCTAAGACCAACCTCTTCATATAACTCCCTGTACATTGCTTGTTCAGGGGTTTCACCTTCATCAATCCCTCCCTGAGGGAATTGCCAAGAGTGTTGTCCGTATCGTTTTGCCCAGAAGACCTGACCATGGCTGTTACATATTACAATACCCACATTTAAGCGGTAACCATCGCCATCTATCACTGGCCAACCTCTATTAAATTCTTAATTACAGTGATTTTTCCACATATCCCCAATATGAGCAAACTTACTAGTGTGACTAACACAGAAAATATTACTTTGGACACCCAAAATGGATAACTTTTAATCAAACCAAAGGTTACTCACACAGTTGTGAGACATAGCCCACATTTATTCACCTTTTCTGTGTATAAGTATGTGAAGAATCAATGAGAAAGTGATCAATAAGCATACAGATTGAGAAGGAAACACATAAAAAACATGAAAATAATAGAAATAAGTAAAATAAAAACAACAACTTAAATATTAAAACCAAATATCATAAAGGCCTATCGTTAGAGCAATTCATCTTCATGATCAGATCGGTCAAAGATCCACCAGCAGTGCATTTATCCACACCACTATCATCAATAGTCACCATCCGAGCCAAAACTCAAGCTATTTTGTCTGCCTAAACCCCTGTTAATTCATACATACTTGCAAAAAAATCACTTTTTTTCGTCATCACCTGTGGATAACTAGTTGAACGTTGATCTTTTCACCAATTTTTCGAACTGTTCGATCTTTGCTTGTTGGTCGTAATTTGAAAGTAATTCGCTACAATAAGCACATTAAACCAATCGACACCAACCGATATGAAATCAGAGCCTAAGTCCGAGCAAGAGTTACTCTCCAGAGCCTGCGATATTGCGGGGATGTCCTTTCAAGAGTTAGCAGCAGAAGCCGACATTGATGTGCCACCCGATCTTCGCCGAGATAAAGGATGGGTTGGACAACTATTGGAGTGGCATCTAGGAGCAACCGCAGGCAGCAAGCCACAACAAGATTTTGAACAGCTGGGAATTGAACTAAAGACAATCCCGATCAGCTATACCGGAAAACCACTCGAAACGACTTTTGTTTGTGTCGCTCCGCTGATCGGTGTTCACGGCCTGACTTGGGAAACCAGCCACGTGCGTAATAAACTGTCACGCGTGCTTTGGGTGCCAGTTGAAGGAGAACGAGAGATCCCCCTTTCGGAAAGGCGAGTGGGCTCTCCTCTTATCTGGTCCCCAACGGAGGAAGAAGAACAGCAACTGCGCACTGACTGGGAAGAATTAATGGAAATGATCGTGCTCGGTCGTGTTAAACAGATCACCGCACGCCACGGAGAAGTACTACAACTTCGTCCGAAAGCAGCAAACAGTCGTGTTCTAACAGAGGCCTATGGTGCCAGTGGAAAGCCAATAAAAACCCTGCCGCGAGGTTTTTATTTAAGAACCCAATTTACGGCAAAGATTTTGGAGAACAACTTCATTTAGTGGGTTGTGATCAATATCTCTTGATCATGATACGAAGGGCCATCACCTAAACCACATTCATCATAAGCATTGTGTAAACGAAGATATGCCCTCTCCACTCCCAAACGATTGAGTTCATCTTTGACTTGTTCTAGTGAGTCAAAGTGAACGGGGTCATCGTCGATTCTTATTGGTTCGAGTTTGTGCTTGTATTCAACTGCGAGCAAATATTGAGATAGGTCTGAACAGCTTATAACAAACACCTTAGGTGGTTGGTAACTTTCTTTGTGCTCACCATGAATCCACTTATGTAATTGAGTTTTTTGCATTCTTCACCTCCAGTATTCAATAGTAGTCAACTTGCGCAATTTTGCGAATTTGTTAGCTGTCCCCTTTTCTATTGATACTCGATTCCCCTATAGTGGGATCATATCTCTCTTTACAACAAGGAAGGTCGATGCAATACAACAAGCTACCTCACTCCACATTGGAGATTAGTAAGATCTGTCTTGGCACGATGACATTTGGTGAACAAAACACCGAGCAAGAAGCATTCAGCCAACTGGATTATGCATTGGAACGTGGTGTGAACTTCATTGATACCGCTGAAATGTATCCTGTTCCACCGCAAGGACAATCACAGGGTCTAACGGAGCAATTCATTGGTAATTGGCTAGCGAAATCCGGAAAAAGAGAAAAAGTCGTCCTCGCAACAAAAGTCGCAGGCCCGCGTAATGTTCCCTACATCCGCGAAAATATGAGCTTAGATCGTCGCAATATCCACTTAGCCATCGACGATAGCTTAAAACGTCTGCATACCGACTATGTTGATCTTTACCAACTGCATTGGCCACAACGAAAAACTAACTGTTTTGGTCAGCTGAATTACCCTTATCCTGACACACAGGAAGAAGTAACGCTAATAGAGACACTTGAAGCGCTAGCTGAGCTAATTAAGGCTGGGAAAATTCGCTATATCGGCGTATCGAATGAAACGCCTTGGGGTGTGATGACATTGCTGAGGCTAGCGGAAAAGCATGAGCTTCCGCGAATCGTATCAATTCAAAACCCTTACAACTTGCTCAATCGTAGTTTCGAAGTTGGCTTATCAGAAATCAGCCACTATGAAGGTGTTCAATTGCTCGCCTACTCACCATTGGCCTTCGGTTGCTTAAGTGGAAAATACCTAAATGGACATAAACCAGAAGGGGCTCGCTGTTCTTTGTTCGAACGCTTTGTCCGCTATTTTACTCCACAAGGTATTGAAGCCACTCAAGCATACGTAAATCTGGCGAGAAATCATGGCTTAGATCCTGCTCAAATGGCGTTAGCTTTTGTCAATCAAAGACCTTTTGTCGCAGCCAATATCATTGGTGCGACAAACTTGGATCAGCTTAAATCAAATATTGATAGTTTAGATGTCGTTTTAACCGATGAGTTGCTTCAAGGTATTCAAGAAATTGGGACGACTTACTCCAATCCTTGTCCATAGTATTGAGTCGGGCAGGCGAAGCCACCTGCCCTTTTGATTACGTCGGTATTCGCGCGCTTAGCACACGACGAAGATGACGAATGCGACGTTCGGCTTTAACACTGTCTGGCTCAGAAAAGCCGATTGGGCGTCCATCTAGCTCAAGACCAATATCACGTAACAAATGCTCATTATTCCATGGAATATCGAACGCACTGCGACGTAATTTGCGTTTCCATTGCTTCTCTTCACGACGTAGATCAGCTTTTACCAATAGCGTTGCTAGTTTTAGATATACAGAATGACTCATGAGTTTTCTCCAGTTGAGTTTGGTAGCTGGGAAAAGATCAACGAACCGATAAAGATCAATAGGGTGTTTTAATTCGCTGCTTTCCCGCAGCCAATTAAAAAATGTGGATACGGACTAATTACATTAGGTCAGTTAGTTTTCGATCGGCGCCAAACGCACTGCATTTGAAGTCAGCCATCTTAGAGATGGTTAGATCGATAGAGACACAAATAAATGATTTAACAGTGATATGTTTCATTGTGTGCCTCCTAGCTAATGTAATAATCCAAAGTTTGATGGGTATGAGCTCTAGCTCATGGTTAAATTCTAACCATGAAGGTTATAAATTCAACCCTTTTTTGTCGATAAGATTAAAACAATTTTTTAACCCAAAAATAACCAAAATGGATGGTTAGATATAATATATTCAACTTAGTTATATCTGTATGACAGAGCATTATCCGTGCCAAATAAAAAAGCCACACTCGGGAAGAGTGTGGCTTTTTATTTACAAAACAAACAATTAGACAGTAATGTCAGAGATCAGGTTATGTTTGTTCAACAAACGATACATTGTTGCACGTGATACACCGAGCTCTTTGGCTGCCATAGACACTTGCCCTGCATGCGATTCAAGAACCAAAAGTAGTGCATCTCGCTCGCTGCGCTCACGAATGCTCTTGAGGCTACGGCGGCTATCACTGCGCTTTGGTAAATCGAGGTGAACTTCATCTAACATCACGGTATCCGACATTAGCACCACTCGTTTAATCTGGTTCATGAGTTCACGAACGTTACCAGGCCAATGGTAGCGAGTTAATGCACGGGTCGCTTCTTCAGTAAAGCTGCGGGCCTGAGCATTGTACTCTTTCGAGTACTCCTGCAAGAAATGGCGAGCCAAAATTGCAACGTCTCCTGCACGCTCTTTCAGGCTAGGGACATTAATGCGCAATACATTGATATAGTGATAAAGCTCTTCATTGAAGTCACCATCAATCAATGCTTTTTCGATATCGGCTGAGTTAGCAGCTAAAACACGCACATCGACCTCTTTACGGCCTGATGCTGTATCAACCATACCTTCTTGAAGGAATCTGAGCAGATTGAACTGCTGAGATTTCGGTAAAGTCAAAATATCATTAAGGAGGATCGTTCCTCCGTGCGCTTTTTCAAGAATCGAGGGTTCACTTAAATCATCACGATTGATACCAAATAGATCGCTCTCAATACGGCGCTCTGACATCGCTCGACAGTTCACAGAGATGAATTCTTTGTTTGCTCGGGCAGACGTTCGATGAACAGCTCGAGCCACCGTCTCTTTTCCTGTACCACTCTCACCATATATAAGAATGCTGACGTCAGTTGGACCAATACGTTTAATCTGATCACGGAGACGTTTTACTGGGATAGAATCACCAATCATTCCCATGTCACTTTGATTGCCATAATGAGGCCATACTTTCTTCTCTAGCTTGAGCATTCCAAGCTGGTGTCCGATTGTACTAAGAAGCTGCGCATCTGGAATTGGTGCAGTAAAAAAGTCGATACAGAAGTTAACAATGAACTGACAGATAGTATCTGAACTCAATTGAGACTCTCTGATAAACGCTAACCAGCGAACTTGCTTATGTTTGCTAACTAGGTTTGCTATACCGTTAAGACTAAACTCATCATGGCTTAGATCGACGATGCCAATACAAGGGCCTGTTTCAGTAAACAACGCATCGGCCTTTCGTAAATCTCCACACTGAGTACATCTCCAACCTACCTGCTCTAACACTGAAAGCCACGGTTCGTAGGTCCCTCCCACTACGACCAAAGAACCCGGAATGGAATCCATTCGGAATTGACTACCCATGAAGCATATTCCTTATTATTGATAATATGAATACAATGTGTGCTTAGGCACATATAAATCTATTTGGTTACATTATAGAGACTCTGGCAGAGAATCTGTCTCAATAATAAGACTAGAGGTTGAATCGCCTTTTTTCCATACATTGTGAGAGTAGATTCAAACTATTTTACCGCCATAAATAAAATTTCATTATCTTACCGAATGGCATCCTTCCCTATCTCTGAATCACTTAGCGACAGAAAATCACCAAACTGGCGATAGAAATAAAAAAACCACCCGAAGGTGGCTTTTAAACTAATTGGTACTTACGCTTGAGGACGCATCGCAGGGAATAAGATTACGTCACGGATCGTATGAGTATTGGTAAATAGCATCGCTAGACGGTCGATACCAATACCTTGACCAGCTGTTGGTGGTAGGCCGTGCTCAAGAGCGGTGATGTAGTCTGCATCGTAGTACATAGCTTCATCGTCACCAGCATCTTTTGCATTTACCTGAGCTTTAAAACGCTCATCTTGGTCTTGTGCATCGTTAAGCTCAGAGAAGCCGTTTGCTACTTCACGACCACCAATGAAGAACTCAAAACGGTCAGTAAAGAACGGATTATCATCACTACGACGAGCCAACGGAGAAATGTCAGCTGGGTAACCAGTAATGAAGGTAGGTTGAATTAGCTGAGGTTCTGCTGTTTCACCAAAGATCTCTTCAAGTAACTGACCACACGTCCAGAAAGTTTCCACTTCAACATGAACAGACTTGGCAATCGCAACCATCTTGTCGCGATCTTGAAGATCCGCTTCGGTTAGAGCTTGAATTTCTGCATGCTCAGGGTTGTAATGTTTGATCGCTTCAAACATGCTCATTCGAGCGTATTTACCACCAAACTCAACCGTTTCATCACCGTAAGGCATTGATGTCGAACCTAGCACGTCCATCGCAACCGTACTTAACATCTCTTCAGTCAGATCCATCAGATCTTTGTAATCAGAGTATGCTTGGTAGAATTCCATCATAGTAAATTCAGGGTTATGACGTGGAGATAGACCTTCGTTACGGAAGTTACGGTTGATCTCGAATACGCGATCAAAACCACCAACAACTAAACGCTTTAGGTATAGCTCAGGCGCAACACGCAAGTACATGTCGATGTCGAGTGCATTATGGTGAGTAACGAATGGACGAGCCGTCGCACCACCAGGAATAACATGCATCATTGGTGTTTCAACTTCTAAGTAGCCTTTTGAGCTCATAAAGTTACGAATCGCTGAAACCAGTTTAGAACGAATGATGAATGCTTCACGAGAATCTTGGTTAACAATAAGATCAACATAACGCTGACGGTAACGCATCTCTTGGTCAGTCAGACCGTGGAACTTCTCTGGAAGTGGACGAAGTGCCTTAGTTAGCAATTCGTATTCTTCCATGTTCACGTAAAGATCGCCTTTACCAGATTTATGTAGCGCACCTTTAACACCAACGATATCGCCGATATCAAGACCTTGGTATTTGTCTTTTAGAACTTTTTGAACGTCTTTATCTGCGTAGGCTTGGATACGGCCAGACGTTTCTTGAATCACTAGGAACGGACCACGCTTAGCCATGATACGGCCTGCAACCGCGACGACATGGTTTAGCTCTTCTAGCTCTTCCTTGGTCTTTTCACCGAACTCTTTTTGAAGGTCGCCCGCTAGCGCGTCACGACGGAAGTCGTTTGGGTGGCCGTTTGCTTTACAGCTCTTACGGATCTCGTCCAATTTAGAGCGGCGTTCTGCAATCAGCTTGTTTTCTTCTTGTACGTTGTCGTTTTGAACAGCATCAGTCATTTTCGATGTATCCTGTTTCGTAAGTGTCGGTGAAAAGCTTAAAGACCTGATTTCAGGCTAGCTTCAATAAATTTATCTAAATCGCCGTCAAGAACCGCTTGAGTATTACGGTTTTCAACGCCAGTACGTAAATCTTTAATGCGAGAATCATCCAATACGTAAGAACGGATTTGACTCCCCCAACCAATGTCAGATTTAGCGTCTTCGTTCGCTTGTTTTTCCGCATTTTGCTTCTGAATCTCTAGTTCAAAAAGCTTGGCGCGAAGCTGCTTCATTGCTTGGTCTTTGTTCTTATGTTGAGAACGGTCATTCTGACACTGCACAACCGTATTGGTTGGTACGTGAGTAATACGTACCGCAGATTCTGTCGTGTTGACGTGCTGACCACCAGCACCAGATGCACGGTAAACATCAATACGCAGATCAGCAGGGTTAATGTCGATCTGGATGTTGTCATCAATCTCAGGATAAATAAACGCAGAAGCAAACGAAGTATGACGGCGGCCACTTGAATCAAATGGCGATTTACGAACTAAACGGTGAACACCTGTCTCGGTACGTAACCAACCATAAGCGTACTCACCAGAAATCTTAACCGTCGCGCCTTTTAGACCTGCAACTTCGCCTTCTGATACTTCAATAACCTCAGTTTTAAAGCCTTTTGCTTCAGCCCAACGCAAGTACATGCGCAGCATCATTGAAGTCCAATCTTGCGCTTCTGTACCACCAGAGCCTGATTGCAAATCAATGTAGCAATCCGAAGCGTCATGGTCTCCAGAGAACATGCGACGGAATTCTAGCTTTTCTAACTTAGATTCAAGCTCAGCAAGTTCAGGCTCGATCTCATCAAACGTTTCTTGATCTTCTTCTTCTACAGCCAGCTCAAGTAGCCCTTCAACATCTTCCACACCTTGAATGAGAAGGTCGATAGTTTCTACAACCGCTTCCAATGATGAACGCTCTTTACCTAGTGCTTGAGCACGTTCAGGTTCGTTCCATACATCTGGCTGTTCTAATTCTGCGTTGACTTCTTCTAGACGCTCTTGTTTTGCGTCATAGTCAAAGATACCCCCTCAGGATATTCGTGCGCTCAGACACATCCTTTAGGCGGTTTTTAATAGGATTGATTTCAAACATGTTTGCTCAACATTTATGAGTAGAATTTAACCGAGGAATTGTACTCAAAAGTGTGATGAAGATACAGGAATTTTTTATCGCTGCATAAAAACTCAAATGCAAAAAAAATCCCCTGTCACGCCTTACGCGACAGGGGATTGTTAACTAGATAAGATGAGAAATTATGCGTTCTCTTCCGCCAATACTGGCTGTTCAACTTTGCCAACAAATAGCATTGCAACCATAGCCACAACCGTTGGTAGTAACCAACCCATACCGATATCAAATAACGGCAACATGTTTAGTGCTGACACATCAACACCCGCAACCTTCGCAGCGTCGATCAATGCAAACAGTAAAGAAACAAGGATCACCACACGGTATGCCGCTTTAGGGTTTGGTAATTTCTTGCGAAGGAAAGTCAGTGCAACCAACGCAATAGCAACTGGGTATAGTGCGAATAGAACTGGTACCGACAGAGCGATCAGTTGTGACAGACCCACATTAGCAACAACCGCACAGGCTACACCGTTGATAATAACCCAAGTCTTGTATGAAATTGGCGTCAGTGAACTAAAGTAATCTGAACACGCTGACACAAGACCAATAGCCGTTGTCAAACACGCTAACAATACAATCACAGAAAGCACAAGCTGACCGTAAGGACCAAACAGAGACTGCACATAGAGGCTCAAGATCACGCCACCGTTATCTGCACCTGATGCAACCGTTGCACTTGTTGCACCAAGATAGAACAGAGATACGTACACAAATGTCAGGCCAGCCGCAGCAATACAAGCTGCACTGATCAAGTACTTAGACGTTGCTTTTTGCTCTGTAATGCCTTTCTGGCGAAGTGCATCAACAATCAATACACCGAACATTAATGAGCCGAAGGTATCCATGGTGTTGTAACCTTCAAGGAAACCTTTTTGCAACGGATGAGTAAGATATTCGCCCTGAGCCGCGATTAACTGACCTTGTGGATCAATGAATACCGCAACAGCCAATACGATCAGACCTAGGAACAAGACAGGTGTTAGAACTTTACCAATCACATCAATCAGCTTGCCTTGTGACCATGCAAAGAACATAGCAACAGCAAAGAAAAGGATTGAAAATAGAGTCAGATGAGACTGCGCCGCGTCAGCAAAGAAAGGTTTCACCGCCATTTCGTATGCAACCAAGCCTGTACGTGGTGCCGCGAATGCTGGGCCAATGATGATAAAAATCAACACAGCCATAATCATGGCGCCGCGTTGCGGAAGATCCTTGGTCAGATGCTCCCACGAGCCTCCGGCAACTGCAATAGCAACGATAGTAATAAGAGGTAGACCTACTGCAGTTAGAAGAAAGCCTGACATTGCAGGAATAACGTTTTCACCAGCCAATTGACCAGCTAGAGGTGGAAAGATGATGTTACCTGCACCCAAAAAGAAAGCGAATAGCATAAAGCCTACCGCAAGAATATCTGTTAATTTTAAAGTCTGATTCACTGTCGACCCTTTACTTATAATCTAATGAATGTTGTGTTTGTTGGATGGTCAATAATTGCCGTCCACTCTTTAAATTAAGGCGCGCATAATGACGAAAACCTCATCAACTCGCAACCCAAAGGCGAAAAACACCATATAAATTTATAATCACAAGTAAAAAGCAGCATATATCACTACATCAAACAGATTGAACAGTCGTATAAACTAGCCAAAAACCATTACACACCGAGAACAAACAGCACAATAAACCACACAAATTATTAACAACAGATCAATTAACTCAAAAAACAATCAATTGACGATAAAGATAAAATTAATGAATAAAACTAAAAGCTTTGAGTTCAAACAATTTAAAATTGATGGCGGCTATTCTGGCATGCCAGTAAGTACTGATGGAGTCTTACTTGGTGCGTGGATGGATCTTAGCGAGTGCGCATCACTACTCGATGTGGGCACGGGAACAGGTCTACTAAGTTTGATGTGCGCTCAACGTAAACCGACATTGTCTATCGAAGCGATCGACATAGAAAAAAATGCCATTGCAGCCGCGAATTTTAACTTCTTATCTTCGCCTTGGTCTGATCGAATAACACTCCATCATAACGATGTTCTCAAACATCAATTTGATCGTAAATTCGATGCCATCATCTGTAATCCACCTTACTTTAATAATGGAGAACAAGCAGTAAATAGCGCTCGGGCCTTGGCGAGACACACCGACAGCTTAAATCACACTCACCTCATTGAGCGCTGTTGGTCACTGCTAACCCCGGCAGGTTGTGCCAGTTTTGTTCTACCGATTGTTGAAGGTGAACACTTTATCGCTATCGCGCTATCGCTCGGTTGGTCTATAAAAAGATGCTGCTCCATCAAACCAACCGCTAACAAGCCGGTGAGCCGATTATTATTTGAACTGAGTAAACAATCGGTTGCGACCCAATATCAAAACCTAACAATTCACCAAGCTACTGGCTATTCCAGTGAGTTTATTGACCTAACCAAAGACTTTTATCTCAAGATGTAAAAAATAAGGTGTGATCCTTATCACCGATCACTCTATAATACGTCCCCTTAAATTATTGCTCACACCAACTCGCTTGTGGAGACATCATAGTGATCAGAAATTTTGCTGAATTAGAGTTAGATCCTAATCTACTCCTCGCAATTGAAGAAATGGGTTATGACCGCCCGACACAAATTCAGGCTGAAGCGATCCCACAAGCTTTAGATGGCCGTGACGTATTGGCTTCTGCACCTACTGGTACAGGAAAAACAGCAGCATTTGTGCTGCCTGCATTGCAGTTTTTGCAAGATTTTCCGCGTCGTAAACCAGGGCCAGCGCGTGTTCTTATCCTGACCCCAACCCGTGAGTTGGCAATGCAAGTAGCCGATCAAGCACGAGCGCTAGCGAAGCACACAAGCCTCAACATATTTACCATTACTGGTGGTGTTCAATACCAAGAACACGCAGATATTCTTGCAACAACTCAAGATATCGTGGTTGCGACACCAGGCCGTTTGATGGAATACATCGAATCTGAGCGCTTTGATTGTCGCGCGATCGAATGGTTAATTCTGGATGAAGCAGATCGCATGTTAGACATGGGCTTTGGTCCAACCGTTGATCGTCTCTCATCAGAATGTCGTTGGCGTAAACAGACCCTACTCTTCTCTGCCACATTAGAAGGCAAAGGTGTTGAGGGCTTCACAGCCGATCTACTTAATGATCCAGCAGAAGTTGATGCAGAGCCATCGCGTCGCGAGCGCAAGAAAATTTCTCAGTGGTACCACCGCGCAGACGATATGTCGCACAAACTGGATCTCCTGAAGAAGATCCTTACCGAGCAAGCAGAACGCTCCATCGTGTTCTTGAAAACACGTGAACGTCTCGCCGAGCTGCGTGTCGAGCTGGAAAAAGCACAAATTGCTTGTGCTTGGATCCAAGGTGAAATGCCACAAGATCGTCGTAACAATGCCATCAGTCGCTTCCGCGATGGAACGGTAAACGTATTACTAGCAACTGACGTTGCCGCTCGTGGTATCGACCTTCCAGATGTGAGTCACGTCATCAACTTCGACATGCCACGCAGTGCTGATGTTTACTTACACCGTATTGGCCGTACTGCCCGTGCCGGTAAGAAAGGCAACGCAGTTTCTCTAGTAGAAGCCCATGACCAACCAATGATGGATCGTGTAGCACGTTACGTTAAAGAAGAGATCAAAGAGCGTTTCATTAAAGAGATGCGTCCTAAACATAAAAAACCTGTGTTTAAGAAAAAGAACAAAAAGAAAGACGACAAGAAAAAAGTAGCGGCAAAAGGTAAGAAGAAAGTCGCTAAGAAAAAGAAATAGTTTCGAGTTTCGAGTTTCGAGTTTCGAGTTTCGAGTTTCGAGAAAAGTTTGAAGGGTTGGCACTTAGTGCCAACCCTTTTCTTTTAAAGTCAGATAATTAGGCTCAAAAAAGAACTAAAAGCTAGCGACTAACTCGATTCTCGGAGCGAAGCGTTCTCGCAGGGCGAAGCCCGATCTCGACTCTAAAAATAGTTGGAGTTCTGGCAAGGCAATGAACAAATCCGGCCCCATGAGCATAGTCCACTATGTGATTGGGGTGAATTTGCGAAGTTAACGCAGTTATCACCCCAAATACGACGAAGATTAGTGTTCGCGTGTTGCGCGGAACTCCACATCTGGGAAACGCTCTTTCGCCAAATTCAGATTGACCATAGTTGGGGCGATGTAAGTCAGGTTGTCACCACCATCAAGTGCTAAGTTTGACTGGTTCTTACGCTGGAATTCATCCAGTTTCTTACCGTCTGTACACTCAATCCAACGTGCTGTTGCTACGTTAACGCCTTCATAAATCGCTTCCACGTTGTATTCTGCTTTTAAGCGAGCAACAACAACATCAAACTGCAGCACACCAACCGCACCAACGATAAGATCGTTGTTTTGTAGTGGACGGAAAACCTGTACCGCCCCTTCTTCTGAAAGCTGAACAAGTCCCTTTAGCAACTGCTTTTGCTTCAAAGGATCTTTCAAGCGGATACGACGGAAGAGTTCTGGAGCAAAGTTTGGAATACCAGAGAACTTAAGTGTTTCACCTTGAGTGAAGGTATCACCAATCTGGATAGTACCGTGGTTGTGAAGACCAATGATGTCACCCGCATAGGCATCTTCTGCACGTGAACGGTCACCTGCCATAAAGGTCACCGCATCAGAAATATTCACCTGCTTACCAATACGTACATGGTTCATCTTCATACCTTGCTTGTAGGTACCAGAGACAATACGCATGAACGCGATACGGTCGCGGTGCTTAGGATCCATGTTCGCCTGAATCTTAAATACGAAGCCAGTGAAGTTCTCTTCACTTGCTTTCACTTCACGTTCATTAGCCTGACGTGACATCGGAGCTGGTGCCCATTCAGTTAAGCCATCCAACATGTGGTCAACACCAAAGTTACCTAGCGCGGTACCAAAATATACTGGCGTCAATTCACCCGCCAAGAACAGCTCTTTATCAAATTCAGGGCATGCGCCAATAACCAACTCGAGCTCTTCACGTAGCTGCTCTGCAAGATCGCTACCAACGGCTTCATCAAGTTCTGGATTCTCCAACCCTTTAATGATGCGAGACTCTTGGATGGTATGGCCCTGACCCGTGCTATACAAAATGGTTTCGTCGCGATGGATATGGTAAACACCTTTAAACTCTTTACCGCAACCAATTGGCCATGAGATAGGTGCACAAGACATCTTGAGTTCACTTTCAACTTCGTCTAGCAGATCCATTGGGTCGCGGATATCACGGTCCAATTTATTCATGAAAGTAACGATAGGTGTATCACGTAAACGTGTTACCTCCATCAGTTTGCGAGTACGGTCCTCGACACCTTTCGCAGCGTCGATTACCATCAAACATGAATCGACAGCAGTAAGCGTGCGATAGGTATCTTCCGAGAAGTCTTCGTGTCCCGGTGTATCGAGTAGGTTAACGAGGCACTCATTGTAAGGAAACTGCATAACAGAGGTTGTTACCGAGATGCCACGCTCTTTTTCCATTTCCATCCAGTCGGACTTAGCGTGTTGAGCAGAACCGCGACCTTTAACTGTACCCGCTGTTTGGATCGCGCGTCCGAACAATAGTACTTTTTCTGTAATAGTTGTTTTACCCGCATCTGGGTGCGAGATGATTGCGAAAGTTCTACGCTTAGAAACTTCGCCAAGAAAAGGGGTATCTGACATGAGAGAGTCTTCTTCTGTCTATAAGCTAAAGAGGGCTATTACTCTAGCCCTAGCGGTTCGATTCAATTTTGCGCGGTATTCTCGCTTATATTGAACTGGGGAGCAACTTCATCAATGAAAATGAGCAAAAAAGCACTTCAAATTAGTTACAAATTAAAATATCAATAAATATGAGCTATAACTAAAGGAGTAGAGGGAACTGATCTGAACTATGGCTAAAAGCAAAAAAATTAACTCATTGGCTTTTCGGCAAGCTAAAACCGTTTTCTTGGTATCGGTGATATTGGGGATCTGTTTTAGCTTGTACCATATTTTGGTGGATCTCCATCAGGAGCAGAAGCGAATTCAAGAGCATTATCAGTTCAAGTTACTGCAAAATTACTCCAATGCGAGTCAAGCGGCTTATCACTTGAACCAGTTGCTTGCTGAACAGGTAGCTTCCAGCCTGATGATGGATAATGCCGTATATAAAGTGCAAATTGTCGATGACTTTGGTGATACCTTAACTCAGAAAGAGCGCAATATTTCTCTGCAAAGCAAATTCACAGAAGCGCTATCCAGTTACCTAACACCCACTGCTCCCGTTTTTACTACAGACCTACATCAACCGAACTCTCATGTTGTGGTAGGTTCATTAAGCTTCTCAGTCAATGGCGCCTACATCGCGAAAAATTTCATTGCAAAGACAACGCAAATTCTACTGTTTGACCTGTTCCGTAACATCTTGCTGACCTCTATCTTGCTGATGTTTTTCTATCAGAAGTTGTCTAAACCTCTCGTGACACTTATTGAATGGGTCAGATCACTGCAAGACAATAAGAGTGATCTCCCGCCTCCAACTCAGTATCGCGATGATGAACTAGGTCAACTTGCTCAAACCTTCCATACACTTTGGAAGGACAGAGAAGCGGCCGAGGTTAAACTCAATCAACTCGCTTATTACGATTCATTGACTGGCCTTGCTAACCGCAGCCTGCTGTTACAGCTTTTGAGTAAAGCCATCGACGATGCCAATGGCAGTAAACAAGCTGGGACACTGTTCTACCTCGACTTAGATCGCTTTAAGACTATCAATGACTCTTTGGGGCATACCATAGGTGATAACCTTATCAAAGCCATCTCAAAACGCATTGAAGCTTGGTTGAAGACGGACTTCACGGCTGCGAGAATCGGCGGGGATGAGTTTGCCCTACTGTTACCTCACACAAATGCAGAAAAGGCTCACGAACTGGCTCAGCAATTACTGGCACTCGTCTCTAATCCTTATTCTATTGATGATCACCAACTTTACTGCACCGTTAGTGTTGGTATCGCCGTTTTCCCTTCGGTGGGCAGCACGAATATCGATGTTTTGCGTCAAGCTGATACCGCACTCTACCGTGCCAAAGTCGCGGGCCGTAACAAATACATGTTTTACGAACCAGAGATGCAAGCACAGGTCGAGTCGTTTCTGGAAATCGAAAAAGGATTGCATGAAGCAATCAATAAAGGACAACTGGAACTCTATTACCAACCACAGGTTGATGAAAAGCATCATATCGTTGGTGTCGAAGCGTTGATCCGCTGGAACCACCCAGAAAAAGGGTTGTTGCCCCCAGGGGTGTTTATGCCGATAGCGGAAGAAACTGGACAAATATTGCAGATCGGTAACTGGATTATCGAACAGGCTTGCTATCAGTATGCCTCTTGGAAAAAGCAGAATATTCTGCCTGAGACATTCCGCCGATTAGCCATCAATATCAGCCCTTTACAGTTTTCACAAAACTCCTTTGTAGAACACATCGTCGATTCTCTGACACAAGCTGGCATCAGTGGTGAGCATATTGAGTTGGAAATCACCGAGAATTTGCTGCTAGAAAATGTCGATGCTGCGATTCAAAAAATGACGGAGCTTAAAGAGCACAACTTAAAGACATCGATCGATGATTTTGGTACGGGTTACTCATCTCTGCGCTACCTGAAACACCTATCCGTCGACGTCCTTAAAATAGATCGCTCATTCGTCACCCAACTGCACTTAGATGAGAGTGATCAAGCGATAGTTGATACCATCATCATGACGGCTCAAAGATTAAAACTGGAAGTCATTGCAGAAGGTGTCGAAGACGCTTACGAGTTACAAGCGCTCAAACAGTTGGGCTGTGCTCAGTTTCAAGGCTATTTGTTTGATAAACCCCTCCCCGTAGCAGAACTGACAGAGCGCTTCGAGAGAAACCACTACCAAATCGACGAGCCGACTCCGGTAAAAGCCGTACAAAAGTAATCAGGGCCTAAAAGAAGATGTAGCTCATGATAATTGCATCTTCTTTGCCTGATGCTGTTGGGTAGTAGTTCCGGCGACGGTCGACTTCGTTAAACCCGATAGACTCATACAAACCAAAAGCATTGTGGTTGCTTTCTCTTACCTCTAACCATGCGCTGTCAGCGTGTGCTTGTTCGCACATATCGAGAAAAGCTTGCATAAGTTGTTTGCCATATCCTTTCCCTTGATAAGCGGGAGAAACGGCAATATTCAGCAAAGTGACTTCGCCTACAATGTTTTGCGCATAAAAATAGCCAACCACCTGATTATCATCGCACAACACATGGTGGCAACCACCACGACTATTGATATCTCGAACCATGTTTTCTGACCATGGATGAGAGTGTGCCTGACGTTCAATGTTCCAAACTTGATCTAAATGTTCTAGCTGTAATGGGGAGATTTTTAACATGGCTATTTGTACGAACAGATTTGTTGCCACAGCGCTCGGCGCTGATCGTTATTACCATCAACATCACTGAGCAAAGGAGAAGATAATACCTTCCCTTGCACATCAGGCTGTACTTCACAGCCCGCAAACCAAGCCCACTCTAACGGGTGGTCAGGTAACTGACTCACTTGGTGAGGAAAGATGTGTTGTGCTTGTTCCAAGTTTAGATTGATGCTTTTCAATACCCTTTCAAACATAATTGCTGTCTCATTTTTCGGATATTGGGGTGAGATCAGCACAAGTTGACAAGACTCTTGCAAAACGATGCGAGGGGCTTGATAGCCTTGCAATCGTTCTGGATGGGTCAGCTCATAGCACTGAATACCCATTTCTTGTAAATACTCTAGCTCGTGTTGTGGCATAAGGATTCGTCACTGGTTTGAACGAGGCAATCGTAACATAAAACAAAGAGGCACTATGAAACATTTCATCACCCTTTTGCTTTCCTCACTGATTATCCTTATCGCTCCACAAACTTTCGCGCAAAGCAGCGATGACTGGGTAATGATCAGCGATAAAGTGGTCAACTACAAATCTGAAACTGATATCGTAGAACCCCTTGCGTACGTCAGCCAGCGCAACTTTAGCAAACTAAAGATTAAAGTGGTCCAAGGTACCGTTAACTTAAAGAATATCGTGGTGACTATGTCTGATGGTAGTCGCAAAGAACTTCAATCTATGGGCACGTTAACCAAAGGTATGTCAACCAGAGTCTGGACTCTGCCTGGCGGCAAAGATGCCAAGTTTAAGAAACTTGAGATGACATACGATAGCTGGGGAAGTACAACTCTAAGTGCAGTCGGCCTCAGTAAGAAAGCAAAGATCGAAGTTTGGGGTAAAAAGCGTACCGAAGAAGATGAAGAATAGCGTCCTGCGATAAACAAACGCCACCGATATCGGTGGCGTTTTTGTATTGGATTTGCCGTTAGAAGCTCGCTTTCACTGCCGCGGCAATTTTAAGTGCCGAAGATTGAACCAGTTGTGCATCCTCGCCTTCAACCATCACTCTGATCAAAGGCTCTGTGCCTGATTTACGCAATAAGACTCGACCTTTTTCGCCTAGCTCAGCTTCAACTTCAGCCGTCGCTTGCTTGACGGCATCAGCATCTAGTGGATTAGAATCTCCTTGGAATCGAACATTTTCCAGTACCTGAGGGTACAATGTCATTCCCTGAGATAAGTCATGTAGCGACATATCGCTGCCCACAACTGACGCTAAAACCTGTAGTGCCGCAACAATAGCGTCTCCCGTCGTTACCTTGTCCAACAAGATAACGTGACCAGAGTTTTCTGCACCGATTTTCCACCCTTTTGCAAGAAGCTGCTCCATCACATAACGATCACCAACAGCCGCGCGGACAAATGGAATACCCAGTTGTTTCAGGCCATTTTCCATACCAAGGTTAGTCATTAGCGTACCAACAACCCCCCCCTTTAACTCACCACGACGCATGGCATCACGAGCGATGATATACGCGATTTGGTCACCATCCACTTTATTGCCTAAATGGTCAACCATGATGATACGATCGCCATCACCATCAAAAGCCAGACCAAGTGCTGCACCTTCCTCTACAACTCGCTTTTGCAGAGCACGTACATCCGTCGCACCAACTTCATGGTTAATGTTCGTACCGTTTGGTTCTATGCCCATCGCCACAACATCCGCACCTAATTCGCTAAATACTGCTGGTGCAATATGGTAAGTTGCACCATGAGCACAATCGACAACGATTTTAAGACCCGCCAAACTTAACTCTGATGGGAAGGTGCTTTTACAAAACTCGATGTAACGGCCCGCAGCATCGTTTAAACGAGAGGCTTTACCTAGCAGGGCTGACTCAACACATTCGATATCTTTATCAAGTTCGGCTTCAATCGCTAACTCGATATCATCAGGTAACTTAGTACCTTCAGAAGAGAAAAACTTAATACCGTTGTCATAATACGGGTTGTGAGATGCAGAAATCACAATCCCCGCTTCTGCGCGGAAAGTTTGCGTCAGGTATGCGACAGCAGGCGTTGGCATTGGGCCCGTAAAGGTTGCTTTCAGTCCCGCGGCTGCTAAACCCGCCTCTAAAGCAGATTCAAGCATATAGCCAGAAATACGTGTATCTTTGCCAATAATGACCTTCTTCGTCCCCTGTTTAGCCAGTACACGGCCCGCAGCCCATCCGAGTTTAAGGACAAAGTCTGGTGTAATCGGGTATTGGCCAACTTTGCCACGTACACCATCGGTACCAAAATAGCGTCTCTTATCAGACATAGTGAATCCTTTTTATAATCATTTTTCTGCTCAGTGGTTTTGACTGACCATTGAGACAATCTTCATAGCATCAAGCGTTTGTTCAAAATCGTGGACACGGATGATTTGTGCGCCTTTCATGGCTGCGATTGTAGCGCAACTGACACTGGCTGCAATACACTCATCAGGTGCTTTATCAAGCAACTTAAACAACATAGATTTACGCGACATTCCCGCTAGGATCGGCAAACCAAATTGATGGAACTGTTCTAAATGCGCCAACATATGATAGTTGTGCTGTAAAGTTTTGCCAAAACCAAAACCTGGATCAAGAATAAGCTGACTACGCTGGATACCGACCTTTTCACACGCTTCTATACGCTCTTGCAAAAACTCACCCACTTCTTTTAGTAAATCTTCGTAGTGAGGATTCGACTGCATCGTCCGTGGCTGACCTTGCATATGCATAAGACAAATTGGCAACCCAGATTGAGCCGCGACATCTAGCGCCCCTGGCTCTTGTAAAGCACGGACATCATTAATGATATCCGCACCAGCTTCAATCGCTTGGCGCATCACTTCAGCTTTGCTGGTATCGATAGAAATCCAGACATCGTGATGCTTTCTAATCGCTCGAATAACCGGAATCACACGTTGCAACTCTTCTTCTAACGCGACATCAGGCGCACCTGGGCGCGTCGATTCACCACCGATATCGATGATGGTTACCCCAGCTTCAATCATTCGCTGCGCCTGAGCGAGCGCATTATCTAGTGAGTGGTATCTACCGCCGTCAGAAAAGGAATCAGGGGTGACGTTTAGAATTCCCATAACCTGTGGTTGTGACAGGTCCAGTGATTTATTGTTTGCTTTCAGAATCATACTTGGGCTCTTGACCTTTAAATACAAAAACCCCGAGTTGCCTCGGGGTTTCTTTTAAAAGCTTAGTTACTCAGAGTCTTTTTTCTCTGCTGCTTCTGTTGATGCTGTTTCTTGAGAAGTCGTCGGCTCTTCTGCTTTTACTTCAGAATCTTGCGCTTCACTTTTCTCTTCAGGTTCAGACTTATCTTCTTGCTTGCTATTAGCGTTACTTCCCCAACCAGCAGGCTCACGAATTTCTGTCTTACGCTCCATCAGATCATCAATCTGACCAGCATCGATCGTTTCGTACTTCATCAGTGCGTCTTTCATCGCATGCATAATATCCATGTTTTCTTCAAGGATCTTACGCGCTCGATCGTAGTTACGGTCAATGATCTTACGGACTTCGTCATCAATGAGTTTCGCGGTATCGTCAGACATATGTTTCGTCTGAGTAACGCTGCGGCCTAGGAACACCTCGCCTTCTTCTTCTGCATAAAGAAGTGGACCAAGTTTCTCGGAGAAGCCCCATTGCGTGACCATTTTACGCGCGATATCAGTCGCACGTTCGATATCGTTAGAAGCACCCGTAGACACTTTATCGGCACCGTAGATCAGCTCTTCTGCCAAACGACCACCGTACAGACTTGAAACCATTGACTCCAAGTGTTGACGCGACATACTTACGCGATCTTGTTCTGGTAAGTACATAGTGACACCAAGCGCACGACCACGTGGAATGATAGAAACTTTGTACACTGGGTCGTGTTCAGGAACCAAGCGACCAACAATTGCGTGACCCGCTTCGTGATAAGCCGTTGATTCTTTCGTTTCTTCAGACATCACCATTGAACGGCGCTCTGCACCCATCATGATTTTGTCTTTAGCCAGTTCAAACTCAACCATTGAGACATTGCGTTTGTTACCACGAGCTGCGAATAGCGCCGCTTCGTTAACAAGGTTAGCAAGGTCAGCACCAGAGAAGCCTGGAGTACCACGTGCGATAAGAGAAGGCTCTACGTCACCCGCAAGAGGAACTTTACGCATGTGAACTTTAAGGATCTGCTCACGACCACGTACATCAGGTAGACCAACGACAACCTGACGGTCAAAACGGCCAGGGCGAAGAAGCGCTGGGTCTAGTACGTCTGGACGGTTAGTCGCCGCAATCACGATAATACCTTCGTTGCCTTCAAAGCCATCCATTTCAACCAGCATTTGGTTTAGTGTCTGTTCACGCTCATCGTGACCACCACCAACACCAGCACCACGTTGACGGCCTACTGCATCAATCTCATCGATAAAGATAATACACGGCGCAGCTTTCTTCGCTTGTTCGAACATGTCACGTACACGCGATGCACCCACACCAACGAACATTTCTACGAAATCAGAACCAGAAATAGTAAAGAATGGAACTTTGGCCTCACCAGCAATCGCTTTAGCAAGTAAGGTTTTACCAGTACCAGGAGGACCAACCATCAAAACACCCGTCGGGATCTTACCACCTAGCTTTTGGAAGCGGCTTGGATCACGAAGATAATCAACCAGTTCTTTGACGTCTTCTTTTGCTTCATCACAGCCAGCGACATCACCAAACGTGGTTTTGATTTGCTCTTCGCTCATCATTCGAGCTTTGCTCTTACCGAAAGACATCGCGCCTTTGCCGCCACCGCCTTGCATCTGGCGCATGAAGAAAATCCATACACCAATCAGTAAGATCATTGGGAACCATGAAATGAAGATAGTACCTAGCAGGCTTTGCTCTTCTGGAGGTGTACCTTGTACTTTCACATTTTGATTAATTAGGTCATCAAGTAGCTTCTGGTCGTAGACTGGCATGTAAGTAACATAACGCGCGCCGCCGCCACGACGTGTGAAAGAAATTTCACCGTCTTTAAAAGTTGCTTCCTGAATCTGGCCTTGGCCAACTTCCTGTACAAATGTGGTGTAATCCACCGCTCTGCCATTGCTTTCTCCAGGGCCAAAGCTCTGGAAAACCGACATCAAGACGACGGCGATAACAAGCCACAGAATTAAATTTTTTGCCATGTCACTCAAGGTGTAAGCCTCTCGATAACTAATTGTAATTAAAGGTAGGGTACTACAGTTTATAACCTGTAGCTATAGTGTTAACCTGCCCAGCAAGGGGCAAAATAGTTAACCTTTGTAACCAGTGGCTACAACAAAGACTTCTCGTGAGCGAGCTCGCGATGAGTCTGGTTTTCTGACTTTGACGACTTTAAAAGTATCGCGGACTTCTTTAACAAACTGATCGAAGCCTTCCCCCTGGAAAACCTTTACAACAAAGCTACCATTAGGGGCTAGAACTTGTCGACACATATCTAAAGCCAATTCAACTAAATACATTGCTCTTGGCTGGTCTACAGAGTTATTACCAGCAATATTCGGAGCCATGTCAGACATCACAACGTCAACCATTGATGGTTGGATTCTGTCCAGCAGAGCTTCTAGTACGGCTTCTTCACGGAAGTCACCTTGGAGGAAGCTTACCCCTGCAATAGGATCCATAGGTAACAGGTCACAAGCAATAATTTGCCCCTCCTCACCTACAATCTTAGCAGCATATTGCGACCACCCACCGGGTGCTGCACCTAAATCGACCACAGTCATACCAGGTTTTAGTAATTTATCTTTGGTTTGGATCTCTTCCATTTTGAAATAAGCTCGTGAACGATAGCCTTTTTTTCGCGCTTCGTTGGCGTACTTATCGTCAAAATGTTCTTTCAACCAGCGACCCGAGCTGGCCGAATGTTTTTGTTTACTCATTCGATACCTAACAGATAGAGGGAGCAACTAACCCAATAAATTATAGTCTTCACGGTTAGATGGCGTTAAAATGGTATTTTTCAACCCTTATAGTAAAGAAAATTGGCCGCGTAATGAACCTAAGCACTAAACAAAAGCAGCATCTCAAAGGCCTAGCGCACAGTCTAAAACCTGTTGTGCTTATGGGCGCAAATGGACTTACTGAAGCTGTTCTGGCGGAAATTGAAATTGCTCTAAATCACCATGAGCTAATCAAAATCAAAGTAGCCTCTGAAGACCGTGAGACTAAAGGTCTTATCATTGATGCTATTGTACGTGAAACTGGCGCTGAAAAAGTACAAGTAATTGGTAAAACTCTTATCCTGTACCGTCAAACTGAAGATCGCAAAATCGAGCTTCCACGTAAATAATGGCTAACCAATAGCAACATCAAAAAAGGTCGCGACTGCGACCTTTTTGCTATCTCTGTTCTAAAGAAATGCTCTCACATCACTGAACTTAGATATATTCAACTTTATCGATTTCGAAATCACGGTCGCCGCCTGGTGTAGAAATAACGACTTCGTCACCTTCCATCTTACCAATCAAACCGCGTGCAATCGGTGAACTTACAGAGATACGACCAGCTTTAATATCCGCTTCGTCTTCACCGACGATTTGGTAAGTTTTCTCTGCTTCAGTATCACAATCGATCAAAGTCACCGTCGAACCGAAGATAACCTTGCCAGTATTGTCCATCTTAGTCACATCGATTACCTGTGCGACTGACAGTTTGTATTCGATATCACGAATCTGAGCCTCACAGATACCCTGCTCTTCACGTGCAGCATGGTACTCAGCGTTTTCTTTAAGATCTCCAAGCTCACGAGCTTCAGCAATCGCTTCAGAAATCTTTGGGCGAAGCTTCAATAGTCTTTCTAATTCTTCACGCAGCTTCTGTTCGCCACGCAACGTCATTGGGACTTTTTCCATTATGTACCTCATTCCAAAGCAATCTTTGGACAAAACAAAACTACCCAATCCACAGGATTAGGTAGTGAGTTAACTAATCAATTTCTCTTAGTGTAAACAAACTTCGAGACTAAATCATCTTAAATCCACTAGTGAAAAGAATCCCTGCCTTCAGTGCGCTTTTAACTCAAATTTTGTAGCATTTTTCGCCATATAAAATTACTTAACCATTCAGATAGTTAATAAAAAAAACTAAAACTTTCCCTATTAACAAGCAATTCAACAAGCAATTAAAAACAATACAAATCAACACTTTGATATTTTTTAACTCGAAATAAAACACTGTTCGAAAAGCTGTTTTATATTGTTTTACTACCTACTCACGGAACTTTAGCGGTACAACAATGCTCACCAATTACTCGCTTCATGAAAACAAAGCGTTACGTATTTATGACAGAAGTCTTACATATGAGCATTGATTCATGAAAGCAATAGTAAGAGGATGGACTCAAGTGAGTCATCACTCGCATAACAACTATTTATGGACAGTAAATTAGGACTAATAAGATGAACAAAACTCTGATTGCTCTAGCAGTTTCAGCTGCAGCAGTGGCAACTGGCGCAAACGCGGCAGAAATCTACAGCCAAGACGGTAACTCTATTGAAATGGGCGGCCGTGCTGAAGCGCGTCTTTCTCTTCAAGATGGCAAAGCTCAAGACAACTCTCGCGTACGTCTAAACTTCCTAGGTAAAGCACAGATCACTGATGGCCTATACGGTGTTGGTTTCTACGAAGGTGAGTTTACTACTTCAGACTACAACGCTGACGGTTCTAAGAAAGACAGCGGCACCGACACTATCGATAACCGTTATGCTTACGCTGGTATCGGTGGTGACTTCGGTGAAATCACTTACGGTAAAAACGATGGTGCACTAGGCGTTATCACTGACTTTACCGATATCATGGCTTACCACGGTAACTCTGCAGCATACAAAATTGCAGTTGCTGACCGTACAGACAACATGATCTCTTACAAAGGCCAATTTGCTGACCTAGGCGTTAAAGCAAGTTACCGCTTTGCTGACCGTATTAAGACTACAGATGGTCAAAGTAATGATATCTACTCAGATAACAAAACAGACGGTTACTCTCTATCTGCAATCTACGCAATCGGCGACACTGGCGTTAAGCTAGGTGGTGGCTATGCAGACCAGAACACTGGTAACAACAAGTCTTCTGACCAGTACATGCTAGCTGCGTCTTACGCGATCAACGACCTATACTTCGCAGGTACTTTTGTTGACGGTCAAGATAAAGACGGCAGCACTAAGACTGACAACACTGGTTACGAATTCGCAGCTGCTTACACAATGGGTCAGACTGTATTCACAACGACATATAACTACCTAGAAGAGAAGACTTCAGGCAATAAGGAAGATGCTAAAGACAACATCGCTGTTGATGCAACTTACTACTTCAAACCTAACTTCCGTGGTTACGTTTCGTACAACTTCAACCTTCTTGATGACAGCAAGTCTTACATCTCTAAAGCAGATGCTGAAGACGAGCTAGCTCTAGGTCTACGTTACGACTTCTAATTTCCTGACCTTAAGTCAAGAATCTAAGACGCCCGCTCTATAGCGGGCGTTTTTTTTACTCGCTATACTCTTCTTCTGGCTCACGACTTGCGATACCCATTACTATGCAACGCTCAATTTTTTTCTCATCCCTACTATGGGTTTTAGGTCTATTTTCTTCGCAAGTATCGGCTTATGCGCCATTAAACGAATTACCTTCAGGTAGCCGAGCGGCATTGCGCGTCGAGAGCTTACAGAGTCAAGAGAGCTACCAAGGTTCAGCAAACCAAGATCAACTGTTTCCACCAGCCAGCACATTAAAAATAGTGACCGCTCTTGCTGCAAAACTCGAGTTAGGTGATCAGTTTCGCTACCACACCACAATAGAACAGGCGGGTAAGGATGTTGTGATTCGTTTTAGTGGCGATCCAACCTTTACCACAGATAATCTGAAACAACTCTTATCTCAGGCTCGTAGCAAAGGCATAAAGCGAATCGAAGGTGATCTGTGGTTAGATAATAGTGCTTTTACAGGTTACGAACGTGCGGTTGGCTGGCCTTGGGACATTCTTGGCGTTTGCTATAGCGCACCAGCGAGCGCCATCTCACTTGACGGAAATTGTGTTCAGGCTTCTATATACACTCAGCAAGACGGCAAAACTCGCGTCTATGTCCCCGAGCATCAACCTATTTATGTCACCACACTAGCAAAAACCGTTTCTAAAGCTGAACAAGATAGCACTCAGTGCGATTTAGAGCTGCTCTCATCACCAGACAACCACTATCAGTTACAAGGGTGCCTACAAAGCCGTAGCCAACCTCTACCGCTCAAATTTGCCGTTCAAGATCCAGCTCTTTACACGCAGCGTATACTCCATACATTGCTCAGTCAGTTAAACATTGAACTTATTGGCAACATCAAAGTGGGAGTTCCTCAGCGCCAAGGTCAAGCATTAGCAAGCCATCAATCTTCTCCACTCCCTGAATTGCTCGAAACAATGCTCAAACAGTCAGATAACCTGATTGCCGATAACCTAACGAAGACTCTTGGTAGCAAGTTCTTTGTTCAGTCAGGCAGTTTTGGTAATGGGACTGAAGCAATCAAACAGATCCTCTTCGCTAAAACCGGCATCGACTTACAACAAACGCCAATGGCAGACGGCTCAGGCTTATCACGTAACAATCGCTTTACCAGCCAAAATATGGCCGCCGTTTTACGTTATATCTGGAAACATGATGATCAACTGGGACTGATCGACTTAATGCCAAAGGCAGGAACTAACGGCACGCTAAAATATCGCCGAAGTATGCGCCAGGAACCGATCAAAGGAGAGTTGATTGCCAAGAGTGGATCCCTTTACGGAAGCTACAATATGGCGGGTTACGGTTTAGATAATAGCGGTAAGCCTAGCACCTTGTTTGTTCAGTTTGTCGCTGACTATCATCCACCAAAAACGAAGAGCGACGCTCAACCGACCGTCGCTCCTATCACTAAGTTTGAAACATTGTTCTACCAAGATGTGGTGAAATTTAGTCAGGCAATGCCCAAAAAGTAGTTCACGACAGTGAAGTAGATCCACATCCCCGAGATATCAACAATTGAGGCAAGAACTGGACTCACCAAGACCGCTGGGTCCAGTTTAAATGCTCTGGCAAGGATCGGTAATAAACCACCTAAAGTCGTTGATAGTGTCACTTGAATAAACAGTGCGACAGCAATCGCCAACGCAATGGTATTGATCTCGAACCCACCGGCACTCATAGGGTCACTGAAAAGAACAATTCGACCGACAATTACCAGCGAGATCGCTAACGCTAAACAGAGCGCTACTCGGCTTTCTTTCCAAAACACCGCTAACCACTGACGCTTTCTTAGTTCTCCCGTGGCTAACGCACGAATCACTAACGTTGCAGCCTGTGTCCCAGTATTACCTCCAGCCGCTGCTATGACTGGCATATAAATAGCCAGTAATACCAACTGACTTAAGGTATCTTCGTACTGGGCGATAATTAACCCTGAAACGATTCCTAGCAAAGCCAGAGCAATGATCCAACCGATACGCTGCTTTACATGCCCAGCGACGGAGGTATCAAGGTAACTGCTTGATGTTTCAACTTCTGAATGGATAAAACCAAGTTGATGCGCATAATGACGTGCCAACTTGTCATGTCCTTCAACCTCTAAAGCCGATATCAATCCCTGTACATAACCGATAGAACAGTGATGCAAGATAGCGACCGCTTCTTCAACAGGCATCACCGTCAATAGGTGCACCTGCTGCTGTTGCTCGTATTGCAGAAATGCATTGCGAGCTGCACCGATCTCTTCACGAGAAAAGTGCGGTGTATTTTCAATGTAAGTATTGCTCATTACCGTCATGGCGAATCTCCCGATTGGCAGTAGGTAACGACCATCAAACACAGTGGTGTACAAGCACAAAACGCCGTCTCGCCAGCCCAAAGAAGCTAGAGAGATACTGTGTTGATTCTAGAATTTAGAGGAGAAAAACGTGAGGATACAGTTCAATAGAAAGGATGCTCTACCACTTAGGTAGAGGCGTGAGACGACAATACCGAAGCGGTTTATTTTTCCCCTCTCATACTAGGAGGATGGTCGATATTGTTCATAAAAGTCTCCGAATAAGCTGCCATACTGGCAGCGTGCGCATAGTACCAGAGTCATCAAAGAAAATCAGTCATTTTTAAACAAAAACGCATAACATTTGAGCTGGCTATAAGTTTGATAACAAACATAAAAAAAGCGCCTAATAAGGCGCTTTAATTCACGATAATTTCAGGCAGTGACTATTTAATTGTCACGCGAGCGAACTTACGCTTACCAACTTGGAACACGTAAGTTCCTGCTTCAGGTGTAAACTTAGCGTCTGCCACTTTTTCGCCATCCATCTTAGCCGCACCTTGCTTAACCATACGCATTGCTTCTGAAGTTGAAGCGCACAATGCCGCTTCTTTCAGTAAGTTGCTCACTGGCAGGCCAGCTTCAAACTCAAACTCTGGCATCTCATCAGGAATTTGGTTTTTCGCAAAACGGTTAACGAACTCTTGCTCAGCCGCATCTGCATCTTCTTGGCTATGGAAGCGAGCGATGATCTCTTTTGCCAGAGCAACTTTCACATCACGTGGGTTTTTACCCGCTTCAACACCCGCTTTCAGTTCGTTGATTTCTTCAAGCGGACGGAAAGAGAGCAGCTCGTAGTAGTTCCACATCAATTCATCAGAAATCGACATGATCTTACCGAACATCTCACTTGGTGCTTCGCTAATACCGATGTAGTTGTGCGCAGACTTAGACATTTTCTTCTCGCCGTCTAGACCAACAAGAAGAGGCATAGTTAAAACAACCTGCGGCTTCTGACCGTGTGCTTTTTGCAGCTCACGACCCATCAGCAAGTTGAACTTCTGGTCAGTACCACCGAGTTCAACGTCTGTTTCCATTGCTACTGAGTCATAACCTTGTAGGAGTGGATACATAAACTCATGAATAGCAATTGGCTGACCACCAGTGTAACGCTTTTTAAAATCATCACGTTCCAGCATACGAGCAACCGTTTGATTTGCAGCAAGGCGAATCATACCCTCTGCACCTAGCTCAGAAAGCCATTCAGAGTTAAATTGAATCTTAGTTTTCGCTGGATCAAGAATCTTAAACACCTGCTCTTTATACGTTTCTGCGTTACGCAGTACGTCTTCGCGAGTTAGAGGTGGGCGAGTTGTGTTCTTACCTGTTGGGTCACCAACCATACCAGTGAAATCACCGATTAAGAACGTCACATCATGGCCAAGTTCTTGGAACGCACGTAGCTTGTTCAAAATAACCGTGTGGCCTAGGTGGATATCAGGAGCCGTTGGATCGGCACCCAGTTTGATGCGAAGAGGACGCCCCTCTTTCAACTTAGCAATCAGTTCTTCTTCTGGAATCAGTTCATCAACACCGCGCTTAATCTCCGCTAGTGCAGCTTCAATGCTCGCCATTCTTGTTCACTCCCACAGATTTGGCAAAAATTTGTTAGTTTGCCATCTTACTTGAATAGCGATGCTTTTTGAAACCAGTTAGACTAAACAGCTGAGCTTTTTTACTGAATTTTTTAGAACGGACATACGATGTTGTCTCTTTTTGCTCGACTACCTTGGATTCATCGAGCCCTTATCGCCTTTTTCAGCGCCTTTATTGTCATCGCGCTATTTCTGCCTACCCCTAACGATCTCCGCCAGGAAGAGAGCAACTATCAAGTGGGTAAAGCTTACCCTTTAACGCTGAATATCGATCAACTTACTCAGCAAGAGTCCATTTCCCCACTTGCCGTTTTACGTTGGGAAAAACACACCATTGGATCTGGTGACAGTATGGCTCTGCTGTTTCAACGTGCTGGGCTATCATCTCGTTTGCTTTATCAACTGACCTCGACCAATAAGGACATTGAGACGCAACTGACTCGAGTGAGACCGGGAGACACCTTCGAGCTGGGCTTTGACGCCGACAATGAGTTGATACAGATTAAACGAACTCTCAGCCCTTATGAGAGCTTTCTAGTAACTAAATCCGAAGCAGGTTATCGATCGTCATTCGACAAAAAAGAACTGTTTTACCAATACAACTACGCTGAAGCGAATATCACCTCAAACTTCTGGAATGCAGGCGTCAATGCCGGTTTAACCGCAAACCAAATTATGGAGTTAGCCGGTATTTTTGGCTGGGATATCGACTTTGCGTTGGATATTCGTAGTGGTGACAACTTTAAGATTCTCTATCAAGAGAAGGTAGTTGAAGGAGAAGTCGTCGGAAGAGGAAAGATCATTGCAGCAGTATTTACCAACCAAGGGGATACATTCAAAGCCATTTTGGATGATAAAACGGGCAACTACTATGACGAAAATGGCCGTGCAATGAAGAAGGCATTCTTGCGCTCTCCCCTAGATTTCCGTCGTGTGACATCTAACTTTAACCCGACTCGACGCCATCCAGTGACGGGCAAAGTCGTTGCCCACCGAGGAACAGACTATGCGGCACCTGTCGGAACGCCTATTTGGGCTGCGGGTGACGGTATTGTGCAAAAATCTAGCTACAACCAGTTCAACGGCAACTACGTCTTTATTAAGCACAGCAATACTTACATCACTAAGTATCTCCACTTAACAAAACGTACCGTGAAAACCGGCCAGAGGGTTAAGCAAGGCCAGACAATCGGCACCCTTGGAGGCACAGGTCGTGTCACTGGTCCACACCTACACTATGAGTTTCTAGTTAATGGCGTCCACAAAAACGCCAGAACGGTCAAATTGCCACAGTCTAAATCACTCACAGGTTCAGACAAGGCGACCTTCATTGCCAACGCCAAGATCAGATTAGATAAACTGAATCGCTACGGTGAGTTACTTGCTACACCATAAGTCAAAGGCCCGGATAATCCGGGCCTTTGTCATTAATCGGCTTCAATAACTCTATTACCCTGCTCTTCCACTTTATGCTCTTTGCCCAGCATTAATAGACACGGAGTCAATACTAGAGTAAGCACAGTGGCAAACGCTAGGCCACCAGCAACCGCCGTGGCGAGTTGCGACCACCACTGGGTACTGGGTGCACCAAATTCAATTTTTTGGTTGATCAGGTCGATGTTCATTTCGAGTACCATCGGCAGTAAGCCAAGAATCGTCGTTACCGTCGTCAGCATCACCGGTCGCAGACGTTGGACTCCAGTTCGCAGTATTGCTTCTCGCTTATCTAAGCCACGATGACGCAGTTGGTTATAGGTATCGATTAAAACAATATTGTTGTTGACCACAATGCCAGCCAACGCAATAACCCCTATCCCAGACATAATGATACCGAATGGCTTCTGGAATATTAGCAAGCCAACAAACACCCCAACGGTTGAAAATAGTACCGCACTTAAAATTAACAATGCCTGATAGAAACTATTGAACTGAGTAATCAGAATAAGCGCCATCACCACCAATGCCACAAGAAAGGCATTTTGTAGAAACGCAGAAGAGTTTTCTTGCTCTTCATTCTGCCCACGAATTTTAAACTCAACACCATCAGGTAAACCAAGATCAGCGACCGCTTGATTTATTTTGGGCAACTCGAGAGCCAAGTTATAACCCTCTTTCATATCCGCCATAATATTGGTGACCCGATGCCCATCAATGCGTCGTATCGTGTCTTGTTTGTGCTCAGGTACGATAGTCGCAAAGTTAGTGATAGGAACTAAGCCAGCTTGAGTTTTGACTCGAAGCTGATCAAAACGACCTATGTCGCGCTTGTCCTGCGGATAACGAACTAAAATGTCGACTTCTTCATTGGCATCATCAGGCAGATAATCACCGATTTTCAGACCATTCGTCACAAACTGGACGGTATTGCCAACTAAAGTCGCATCGGCAGCAAAACGAGATGCGTCATCACGACGAATGTCGATCTGCCAATCTATGCCGTCTTTACTTGACGTATCACTGAGATTGGTAAAAGCCGGATAATTGTCAGCCCACTGCCTAACTTTTTTAGCCGCCGCGTCCAATTCAGTAGGGATCCGAGCCGATAATTCTATCACCAGATCATGTTCAACCGGTGGACCAGCATCAGGGAATTTATACTCAATTTCGACACCCGCATAACCATCCGTTTGGAGCTTGAGTTCCTCAATTATCTCTTTGACCTTACGGCGATACTGCCAATCAACAGGAGTAATCTGAATCTGACCAATTTCATCATCACCACCAGTGCGAGTGTAAACACTCTCAAACTCATCATGATTGAGCATTACCGCTTCAATATCACGAATAATCACGTCTTTCTCATCCAAGGAAAGATCACCATAAGATCGAACTTTAACCGTGAAAAATGGTGGATCTACCTCGGGGAAAAACTCCGCCCCCAAACCTGCTTTGGCGTAGGTAAAACCAACGCCAATCGCAAGCAAAATAGCGCTAATGAGGATTTTGAACGGGTGCTTTATCGCAATGTCTAAGGTATGGAAGTAAAGCTTAGTGATACCCGTTGCCTTAGAAAAATCGCCATCATGTAGCGCAACCATTTTCTCTCGTTGCGCCTTAGTAACATGCTGAGGTCGTCCTATTAAACTGCCTAAAACAGGCACCAATAGTAGTGCCATCGCTAGTGATGCGCTCAAAGTAGCAATGAGAGTCAGCGGCAAATACTTCATAAATTCGCCCGTGACGTCTGGCCAGAAAAGCAAAGGAGCAAAAGCCGCTAGTGTGGTCGCCGTGGAGGCGGTAATCGGCCATGCCATTCGCTTGGCGGCATCACGATAAGCTTCCCTTCTTGGCGTGCCTTCTTGCATACGTCGATCGGCAAATTCAGTTACAACGATAGCGCCGTCAACCAACATACCTACCGCCATAATCAGTGAAAAGAGCACGACAATATTGATGGTTAGACCAAAAACAGACAGAACCAGCAAACCGGTTAAGAATGAGCCAGGAATCGAAATGCCCACCAACAGGGCAGTACGAACACCAAGAATGGCAATGATGACAATCACAACCAGAATGATCGCTGACAAGATATTGTTCTGTAGATCGCTGAGCATCATCTCAACATCTTTAGACTGATCCCAAGTGTATTTGACCATCAGGTTATTCGGCCAATCTGGACGCGTTTGAGCTTCTGCCAACACCGCTTTTATTAACGCAACAGTCTCGATGATATTCTCGCCAGCGCGTTTTTTCGCATCCAGTACAACGGCAGATTTTCCATCTAGCCGTGCGTAGCTTTCTGGATCTCGGAATGCCCGTCTAACGGTTGCCACATCACCAAAGGTAATGACCTGCTTACCATCAACCTTTACAGGTAATTCAAGCACATCTTTCAGCGAATCGAAGACCGAAGGAACCTTAACCGAAAAGCGCCCATACCCGGTATCAACGAAACCTGCGGCAACCACTCTGTTATTTAGTGCGATCAGGTTGTAGATATCCCCCTGATCTAAGCCATAACTTTCCATCAGTAGTGGATCAACAATGATCTCAACAATATCCTCGCGATCACCTGCAATATCCACTTCTAGGATTTGGCGGTAACTTTCCAGCTTATCTCTTAACTGACGCGCTATCTGCACAATGGTCCGCTCAGGTACCGTACCGTAAAGCACGATTGAAAGCGCAGGTTCCTCCGACGCTAAAGTCACTTCATTGACCGTCGGTTCATCGCTGTCGCTGGGTAATTTGGGTTTTGCCAAATCAACCGCTTCACGCACATCAGCCATCGCTTTGTTCAGGTCGACACCAACACTGAACTCAAGCATGACTGAGGCATGACCTTCAGAAGCGGTAGAGGTCATCTCTTTGACCCCTTCAATGGTTCTCAATTCTTGCTCAATCGGGCGAACAAGCAATCGTTCGGCGTCTGATGGCGATATACCCTGATGGCCTACCGACACATAAATAATCGGAATTGTAATGTCAGGGCTAGATTCTTTAGGAATGGTGATATACGTTCCCGCACCGGCGAATAGAATAAAAACCAGAAGCACCATCATGGTTCTAGTACGAGATAGAGCCGCATCAATCAATGCATACATAGTGTCGGCTCCTATCTGTTTTGCTCAATCGCAATGACACTATCACCATCGCGCACAAATCCCTGCCCGGTAGTGATGATATCGACTTGCTCACCGAGTCCCGTTAACCAAACCCCATCCTGTTCCGCTTTAACCAGCTTTATTGGCACAAATTTAACCTGATTAGCGACCAGTGTTTTGACACCTAAGTTGCCCATTTCATCCAGAGCCAGCATTGCAGGGGTAATTTTAATTGCCAGCTGGTCTTGAAGGTTGAGTTTCACTTCAGCACTGACACCCGCAGGGATTTTCTGCCCAGGGTTTGCCAGTTCAATTTCAATTGGGAAAGTATTGGTTGCAGGAGAGGAGACTCGTGATATGTAACGCACCTCCCCCATGGTTTGGTCACCATTAATAAAACGAACACTCGCTTGCTGATTAAGCTCTAACGCTTGAATGTGTCGCTCACTCACATCTGCTTCAATCACTATCTTGCTTAAATCGAGTAATGTCGCGACAGGATCACCTACTCCAACAAAATCACCCGTTTCAATAAACAGGTGATCCACTACGCCTGTAAACGGGGCTTTTACCGAGGTATTACGCAAAGCGATTTGAGCATTGCTCACCATCGCTTTCGCTTCGACTAAACCTGCCTGAGCAGTAGTAAATGCTACCTCACCTTGCAAGCCTTTACTTTTAAGAGACTGTGCGGCTTTATATTCCTTCTCTTTCACTTTCAGCAAGGCTTCGGCACGCTGCAACTGACTCTCTAAATCGCCCTTATCAATCAGCGCAATCACCTGCCCCTGTTTAACACTTTCACCCTTGTTTACCTTTAACTGGACAATTTTGCCGGCAATTTCTGCCCCGAGTCTGGCCTTTTTATTCGGCGCAGTCCGTCCGTAAAGCTCAATGGTTTTGTGTGTTGATTCGGCGACAAAGGAGGTGAACTGAACTTTGGCTAATGGAATGTCTTCACTCTCTTGGTGAGGCGCGGTGTCTTGTGCTTTCAACATTCCTACCCCTAACCAAAGAGAGAGGAGTAATACCAATATCAGTGACACAAGATAAGGTCTAACCGCAAGAAAACGCAGAGGAGAAATACTCGCCATAACTATCCTTATTATTTCTATATCACATCCAAAATAAACAACAGTAGCGATTTACGGCTACACGTTGTGGATATAGCAATTCACAGTGTTCTACTGCGAATGTATCAATTAGGATATAAATTAACCATCTAAAAATAAAATGACATTGATAACTATTTATCTGGGATCTCAGTTTCTGGATAAATAAGGAAGGAAAAGCCAATAGTAGATAGGCGATAGGCTGCAGAGGGACTGCAGCCTAGAAAGAGATATTTAAACGCTGAATGAAGCACCGCAGCCACATGTTGTGGTCGCATTTGGGTTATTCACAAAGAAACGCGAGCCCTCAAGCCCTTCAGTGTAATCCACTTGGCCACCCACTAAATATTGAAGGCTCATAGGGTCAACCACCAAAGTCACACCACTGTTGACAATGGTTGTGTCTCCTTCATTCACGTTCTCGTCAAAAGTGAAACCATATTGGAAACCACTGCAACCACCACCAGTAATGTAAACTCGCAGTTTCAGGTTCGGGTTCTCTTCTTCAGCAATCAATGCACCTACTCGCTGAGCCGCTGCATCTGAAAATGTTAGTGGAATATTTACTTCGCTCACGATGATCTCTCTCAGTCGTTTGGCTCCAGAATGACTGAACTTTCTGGAACTTCATCTTTTAATATTAGGGGGATTATCTAATACCTGAGTGAAGCGTTCAAGTATTCACCACTTTTGAAGCAACTTTTTATGCCAATTCTTCTTTATTTGCTGTGAAAGTACGCAGAATGTGCAGCAAAGCGTTTTATTGTATGGGAATCGACAGGTACAATGCGTCCCAAATTGGTCCGAGCAATCAAAAGAGGATATCCCATGACCAAATCCGCAGATCTATTTGAGAAAGCACAGCAAACCATTCCTGGTGGCGTGAACTCTCCTGTACGTGCTTTTAACGGCGTTGGTGGCGCACCGATTTTCGTTGAACGAGCTGACGGCCCGTTGATTTTTGATGCTGACGGCAAAGCGTACATTGATTATGTGGGTTCTTGGGGTCCGATGATTCTTGGTCACAACCACGCGGTAATTCGTGAAGCGGTTATTGACGCAGCGCAGCGCGGCTTGAGCTTTGGCGCACCAACCGAAATGGAAATTGCGATGGCTGAACTGGTTTCAGAACTTGTCCCATCGATGGAACAGATTCGTATGGTGAGTTCAGGCACTGAAGCAACCATGAGCGCAATTCGTCTTGCTCGTGGTTACACAGGTCGTGACAAAATCATGAAGTTTGAAGGTTGTTACCATGGTCATGCAGACAGCCTGCTAGTTAAAGCGGGGTCGGGTGCTCTGACGCTTGGTCAACCAAGTTCACCAGGTGTTCCAGCGGATTTCGCCAAGCACACACTAACGGCAACATTTAACGATCTAGACTCAGTGCGCGAACTCTTTGCGGCAAACAAAGGTGAAATCGCATGTATTATCGTTGAACCTGTTGCTGGCAACATGAACTGTATTCCGCCAGTGGAAGGTTTCCATGAGGGGCTACGTCAAATCTGTGATGAAGAAGGCGCGCTGCTGATTTTTGATGAAGTAATGACAGGTTTCCGCGTGGCTCTAGGTGGTGCTCAGGCTTACTACAACATCAAACCAGACCTAACAACATTAGGTAAAGTTATTGGTGGTGGTATGCCAGTGGGTGCGTTCGGTGGTCGCAAAGAAGTGATGCAGTACATTGCACCTACAGGCCCTGTTTACCAAGCGGGTACTTTATCAGGTAACCCTGTAGCGATGGCGGCAGGTTTCGCTTGTCTGAACTTACTCAAACAAGAAGGTAACGAAAAGCGCCTTGCTTCTAAAACTAAACAGCTAGCAGATGGCTTTAAGCAACTAGCAGACAACCACGATATCCCTCTTGTCGTCAATCAAGTTGGCGGAATGTTCGGTTTCTTCTTTACCGATCAAGAAAGCATCACCAGCTACGAAGACGTGACTAAGTGCGACATCGAGCGCTTCAAACGTTTCTTCCACCTAATGCTGGATCACGGCGTTTATCTTGCGCCATCGGCTTTCGAAGCGAGCTTTACTTCTCTGGCACACGGCAGCAAAGAAATTGAAGCAACGCTGGAAGCGGCAGATCGCTGTTTTGCTATCATCGCACAACAAGCTTAACCTCTACTGCATATGGAAAAGGCTGCATTGAGCAGCCTTTTTATTGCCAGTTAAACAAGACTAACAAAACCAATCCTGCCATTACCAAGGCAAACCAAGGTATAGAAGGTTTGCTTTTTGATGCTGACTTGCAGCCTTTGTCATTATTACAGCATCCCATGTTTTGACTCACCTCTGATACAAATCTGATTCTTGATTGATAACTGCCTGTTTTAAAGCCATTATACTGATACATCGTCAAACAATTGGACAAGATTGTGTCAGATAAAATTAAAATCACCTCCAGTCACTGGGTACTAGTGATAGCCCTGTTGGCTGCAGCGTTCGCGTGTTTTTTATTGGTAGAGCCTTACATCAATTCGATCGTAATGGCGTTTATCATTTCGCTGTTGATGTTCCCTATTCATGATTGGATTGAGAGCAAACTGCCAAATCATAAAAATGTTGTTTCTCTGCTCTCCTGTATTGTGTTGACCTTTATCATTGTCGTCCCACTGTTGTTTGTCTTTGCTGCTATCGTTCAGCAAGGCTCTGCATTTTCTCAAAACGTTTATCAATGGGTCACTCAAGGGGGCATCCAAACACTCTTCGAACACCCTTGGGTTGTGAAAGGTTTGTCTTTAGCGAACACTTACTTACCTTTCGATAAGGTAGAGCCTCAAGAGATTGCTCAGAAAGTCGCTCAGTTTGCCACGAGTTTTGGCAGTAATCTGGTCGGTATCAGCGCGAAGATTTTAGGTGATGCGACTAACTTCCTAATGGACTTTTTCCTGATGTTATTCGTGCTATTTTTCTTACTTCGAGATCACGATAAGATCATCAGTGCTATCCGCCATATCCTTCCTTTGTCACGCAGCCAAGAAGATAAACTACTGGATGAAGTTGAGCAGGTGGCGAAATCTGCCGTCATGGGTTCATTCCTGACTGCAATTGCTCAAGGTATCGCGGGTGGACTCGGTATGTGGCTCGCCGGATTCCCAGGTCTATTCTGGGGAACCATGATGGGCTTTGCTTCATTTATTCCGGTTGTTGGTACTGCGCTCATTTGGATCCCAGCAGCAATCTACCTCTTCCTCATAGGGGATACTACGTGGGCTATCTTCCTGACCGTTTGGAGCGTAGCTGTGGTAGGTTCGATAGACAACTTGCTCCGTCCATTCCTAATGCAAGGTAGCGCTGGAATGAACACGCTAATGATCTTCTTCTCTTTGTTAGGTGGTCTACACTTATTTGGCTTAATTGGCCTAATCTACGGCCCGATCATCTTTGCTGTGACCATGGTATTGTTCAACATCTATGAAGAGGAGTTTCAAGGCTTCTTAGATCAACAAGATCGCAGCTAAACAGCAAAACGGTTTAATACTTCAAGATGAGGGAGGATTGTGCGAAAATCCCCCCTCATTTTTTTCTACTGAGTGCTCTATGTCTGCCTATATCGCGCCAAGTCAAATTGCCGAGCGACAACTTGCTTACTTCGAAGGTAAACACGTTCTTGTTGCTGGTGAAGCTGAAGACCTATTTCCTGTTGAACTGGTGAAACACTGTCAGTCTGTAACAGTATTTACCACTAACTATGGTTATCATCGTCAGCTTGAATCCTATTCGCAAATTACCCGTGTCTTTGGTGCAGAGTTCACACAACAAACTCAGGCAGATTTGGTCCTGCTCTACTGGCCAAAAGCGAAAGCTGAAGCCGAGTATCTGCTGGCCATGTTGATGTCCAAACTAGGAACCGGAACTGAAATCGTGGTTGTGGGTGAGAATCGCTCTGGTATTAAAAGCATTGAGAAAATGTTTAAGGACTATGGCCCGATTACCAAATACGACTCCGCACGCCGTTGTTCTTTCTACTGGGGGCAATGTACTCAGACACCCGCAGCTTTCCAACTAGATGAATGGTATAAAACCTATCAGGTTAGCTACAAAGAGCGCACTCTGACCATTAAAAGCTTACCGGGCGTGTTCAGTCACGGAGAGTTTGATATTGGCAGTAAACTGCTGCTCGATACCCTACCCGATCTGACTGGCAAGGTTTTAGACTTTGGCTGTGGAGCGGGCGTCATCGGCAGCGTGATGGCGCTCCTTAATCCAGACATAGAGCTAGAAATGTGTGATATCAGCGCACTCGCGGTCGCGTCTAGCCAAGCCACACTCGAAGCTAACGGTTTGACTGGTCGTGTGTTTGCCTCTGATGTTTATTCAGATACCAGCAAGGATTACAACTTCATTATCAGTAATCCTCCTTTCCATGCTGGTCTCGATACTAGCTACAGCGCAACGGAGACGCTGTTGGCAAAAGCACCACAATATCTAAACCCACAGGGACAACTATTTATCGTTGCTAATAGTTTTCTTAAATATCAGCCGATTATTGAGCAAGCCTTCAGTAATTGCGAGACGCTAAATAAGACCAATAAATTCGCAATTTATCACGCTAAGAAGTAGTCGACTTGCCCAATTCTTGCCAAGGATTGGGCAACATCTCCCCTGCCAAAGTAAAAACTGCGCTTTTCTCCACGCTTTCCTTGCAACTTACTTGTCAAAGTAAAAAAACTCGTTAATTTTGTCACTATAGGAAAATAACGTTTTTATCCCGCTTACAGGTTTTTAGGCCCCAACCTTTAAGCCGAACTCTTGGAAACTCTAGTTAGATCATGTTTAAGTTGTATCGGAAACAGAAATTTAAGCGTCTTCAAAACACTCTGATGCTGGCATTTCTGGTCTTAAGTATCACGCCTCTTACCGTTATCGCTATCTTCTTCTTGCAGTCACACACCACTGACTTACAAGAGCAGAGCACATTGCATTTGGTTTCTGTTCGCGATAGCAAGCAGCAGCAAGTCGTTGACTACCTATATGCGAAAGAGTCGGAAGTCATGGGGTTTGTACGCTCAGAGTTAGCGTATGCGAGTGGTGGTCGATTCTACGGCTTGGTCAACGCATTTGGCAGCTTAGGCCTTGATATTGAGCAGGCACGCGAGTACGCACAAAAGCGTTATATCCAAGGTTCGGGCGATCAAATCAAAACCTCTATTTTGCCTCAGTCTAGCCTCTTTAATGGTACAGAACGCTACCGCTTGCTTCATAAACGCTATCACTGGGCTTATCTGGAACTTCTCAAGCGCTCTGATTTCGATGATATCTTATTGGTTGATCGAGAAGGAAACGTCACTTACTCGGCGTTTAAATATGACAATTTCGGCACTAACTTGCTAACTGGCAAATATAAAGATGCCAACTTAGGACACACTTTTACCAAACTAAGAAATCTGGTCACTGAAAAACGTAAAACGAACGAAGACTTTACGCCGGTTATTATTTCAGATTTTGCCCAAGAGCAAGGCAAGTCAGTTGCATGGCTAGGCGCACCCATTGTGCAGCAAGGTTATCTGCACAGCTATGCCATGTTTCGTCTGCCGAATAACGGCATCACCAAGCTCATAGCTGATACCAAAAACATCCCTTCGATGAAGACCCTTTTGGTTGGTGCCGATCATAAATCCCGTACTCTCGCATACGAGCAGGAAGATATTGATAAAAGTCGACAAGTGGTGGAGCTCGCCTTGTCTGGATTAACCAGCTTTGGAACCTACTCTAACTCAGAGAAAGAGGCCATCATTGCCGCCTACGCCCCGATTTCGGTTAAAGGTATCGACTGGGCACTGGTCGTTGAAGTACCAGAAAGTGTTGCCTTTGCTCGCATTCATCAACTTGAAACTGTGTTTATTTTCGCGATGTTAACGGCAATCTTACTGGTTGTTATGGCCTCCCACTACCTGTCCAATTTCATCACATCCCCACTTCTTAAATTGACTTGGGCTGCCGAGAAGGTATCTGCTGGCGATCTTGATGCCACCATGATCAACACGCAGCGTAAAGATGAAATCGGACGTCTTGCGGTCAGTTTTGAGCGAATGCAACGCTCAATTCGCGAAAAGATCCTCTTAATCAAAGAGCAAAATGAAGAGCTAGAAAGCAACCTCAAACTCATTCAAAAACAAAATGATGAGTTACAGCTCGCCAATAAACTCAAAGATGAATTCTTAGCGACAACCTCTCATGAGTTACGAACGCCTTTACACGGTATGGTGGGGATAGCCGAAGCACTCACTTCAGGAGCTAACGGCCCAATCACAGCAGAACACAAATACCAGTTAGATATCATTATCAGCAGTGGTCAGCGTCTTGCTACCTTGGTTGATGACTTACTTGATTACCATAAGATGCGTTATGGAAACTTGGATATCGACACCAGTGCCGTAGATTTATCCGGTTCAACGCGCTTAGTACTTGAGCTTTCTTCCCATCTGCTAGGCAACAAACCCATCAGAATTATCAACCAAGTACCTAGTGAACCCGTGTGGGTCAGTGCCGACCCGCAAAGACTTGAACAGGTGCTATATAACTTGGTTGGCAATGCAATCAAATACACCAGCGAAGGCAAAATTGTCATTTCCGCGAACGTTATCGACGATCATATTCGTGTTCAGGTCGTTGATACTGGCCAAGGTATTCCAGCTGACCAGCTCGAACATATTTTTGAGCCTCTGATTCAAGCAGGCAGCGACTCAAGCCGATACCGTCAAGGCGCAGGATTAGGTTTGTCTATCAGTCGTCAGTTGATCGAACTGATGCAAGGTTCTTTGTATGTGAGTAGTCAGCCTATGGTTGGCACCACGTTCAGCTTTACATTACCTATCGCGAGTGAAGAGCAAATTCAGCAAGCAAACCACTATGAAGCGCCCCACTTTATCGCGCCGGATAGCGGAGAGATAGAGTTAGCCGAACCTGTTAGCCTACCAGAAAACCCTGAAGGTCCTCTGCTACTCGTAGTTGATGACGAGCCCGTGAACCTTAGAGTCTTGGATAGTTTCCTAAGACTGGAAGGCTATCGCGTACGCACGGCTAAAGATGGTCACGAAGCACTGGAATCGATTGAGAAAGAGAAACCAGAGCTACTGTTACTGGATATTATGATGCCAGGTATGAGCGGATATCAGGTGTGTGAAACGGTTCGTAAAAAGTACGATCATGCCGCCCTGCCTGTCATCATGCTGACTGCTCTTAATCAAACGGATGACCGAATTCGCGGGTTTAACGCTGGGGCTAACGATTACCTGTCGAAACCATTTAACAAGCAAGAGCTTGCTGCCCGTATCGTTGCCCATCTAACGGCCAGCAAAGCTGAACTACGCCGACTTGAGAACCAGCAACTCCAGCTTGAACTCAAGCACCGAGCAATGGTTGAAGCCAGCCTGTTAGAAACACAAGGACGCCTACTAGAGCAACTAGAAACGGCGCCAGAAGCCATCATCTGTATTCGTGAAGATAACAAGATTCGCTTTGCCAATGAGGCGGCTTCAAAGCTATTTAAACGTTCCACCGAACAGCTAAAACGCTCAAGCGCTGACGAACTTATCGCACCCAAATTCCTTAATGTTGAACAAGAGCATTACTGCGGTACGATTGATGTTTACGTCGAAGATGTCCGACAGCACCTTTCTGCGGATATTTTGAAACTTCCACAAGGTTCAGGCCTGCGTTCGATTTACATCTTCAACGTTGGCGGCAGCATCAATGCAAGCCGCATTAATAACTTGGAAAGCGCAATTGAAGCGTTGTCCAGTTTTGCCTTTGAAGGTGATAAAGCCAAACTGCAAGAACTCAAAGAGCTGGGAGGAGAGTTTACGCGATTGGCTGATCGAGTTGCCGGAGACAGTAAATCCAAACAAGATATTATGCGCGAAGTGTTAGTTGACGCGATGACAAGCGCACTCAACTACTGGGAGTCCGTCACAGGACAAACCAAGTTCTCGTTCGCAGAACAAAGTGGTTTATGGCGCGTCTATCTCGACCGCAGTACTTTGCAAACGCGCACACTCGACAAATATCTACGTGCCGAGACGCTACCGAAAACACCACGCTGGAGAACGGTTCTAAGCTCACTGGATTACATCCTAGAGCACTGCAATGAACAAGGCCCAGAGAGAACGCATATTGAAGGGCTAAGAGATAAACTTCAGCACTTACTGACAAGCTAATACACCTTCAATGCCAAACTAAAAAGCCCGCAGTAAGCGGGCTTTTGATTCTCATCATTTTGCCTTGATTAATACTCAAATACAGTTATTACGACTCGTAAAACAACCTATTGCTTGCCGCCATTTAGCCGCTATTTTTTGTCTAGCAGGTACCCCAATTGATACAAAACCACCAACAATGCGTAAAAAGAACTCAGTTTGCGAAGCCAATCACAACAAGACGGCAGTTTTAATTTAACCCCAAAAATTAACAGAAAACCTCCAAGTGACCCACATCTCACATTTTAACTCCATAAAAAGAAGCCTTATAAAATAAAGAAAATGAAGTTAGCAACCACTCACAAACAAACTGGTGCACATGGACTATTGCGACTCACTTCAAAGGCCTTTTCGTGATTACAATTTAATCAAATTTGGTTTTTTTAACAGTATTAACGGAGATGGTGATGGTTTTGACGTTTTTAACGGGAATAGCAATTGCGAAAATTGACGTTAAGGTGTTTTCTTAGTGTGCCTAAGGCCTACAGGCCACTCTGGATTTTCATATCACCTCCGATTGAAAATCATTAACAAGAGGTGGGCCTTAGTGAGTGTTTATCAATTGATGACATTCCATTCCATAAGTGAAATGAAAGCAAATAGTAAGGAACAGCTATGCTTGCCAACATAAAAAAAACAGCACTAGCAACAGCAATTATTGCTACAGCAACTACCGGATTCGCATCGGTAGCAACAGCCGCTGAACGTAGTGAACTAACTATCCACCCTAAAGAGTTCACAACTTTTGTTCGTAACTTTAACCCATACTTAGGTGCAACTCACTTGCACACTACTTGGGACTTCATCTACGAGCCTCTAGTTGTGTTCAACGAAATGCACGGTAACACACCAGTATTCCGTTTAGCAGAAAACTTTAAAATGGCTGACGACCTAAAGAGCGTAACTTTCGATATTCGTAAAGGCGTGAAATGGTCTGACGGCGAAACATTTGATGCTAACGATGTCGTGTTCTCTTTCAACCTAGTTAAAGAGAAATCAGAGCTAGACCAAAGCGGTATCAACTCTTGGGTATCTTCTGTTGAGAAACTAAATGACTACCAAGTTAAATTTAACCTAACAGAAGCGAACTCAAACGTTCCTTACGAAATTGCTAAAGTACCAGTTGTACCTGAGCACATTTGGAAAGACGTGAAAGATCCTTCAACCTTCACTAACGAGAACCCTGTAGGCTCTGGTCCATTTACAGAAATCGATACGTTCACTGCTCAGCTATACATCCAGTGTGCTAACCCGAATTACTGGGATGCAGACAACCTAGATGTTGACTGTCTACGTGTTCCTCAAATTGCAAACAACGACCAGTTCCTAGGTAAAGTTGTTAACAGTGAAATGGACTGGACGTCTTCATTCATTCCTGACATCGACCGTACTTACGCTGCGGCAAGCCCTAATCACCAGTACTGGTACCCGCCAGCAGGTACTCAGGCATTCGTTGTTAACTTCAAAAACCCTGATGCAGCGAAGAACGAAGCACTTACTAACGTAGACTTCCGTCGTGCATTCTCTATGGCTCTAGACCGTCAAACTATTATCGACATCGCGTTCTACGGTGGCGGTACAGTGAACGACTTCGCATCTGGCCTTGGCTATGCATTCGAAGCTTGGTCTGACGAAAAGACTCACAGCAAGTACAAAGGCTACAACACATACAACGTTGAAGGTGCTAAAGAGTTACTGAAGAAAGCGGGCTTTAAAGATGTAAACAAAGATGGTTTCGTTGACACTCCATCTGGTAAGTCTTTCGAGCTACTAATCCAATCTCCAAACGGTTGGACTGACTTCAACAACACCGTTCAACTTGCAGTTGAGCAACTTGCTGACGTAGGCATTAAAGCGAAAGCACGTACTCCAGATTTCTCTGTTTACAACCAAGCAATGCTTGAAGGTACGTACGACGTAGCTTACACAAACTACTTCCACGGTGCAGACCCATACACTTACTGGAACAGTGCTTACAACTCAGCACTTCAATCTGGTGAAGGTATGCCTCGCTTCGCGATGCACTTCTACAAAAATGACAAGCTAGATGGCCTACTAAACAGCTTCTACAAAACAGCTGATAAGAACGAGCAGCTAGAAATCGCTCACGGCATCCAGCAAATCATCGCTTCTGACCAAGTTACGATTCCTGTAATGTCTGGTGCTTACATGTACCAATACAATACAACTCGATTCACTGGTTGGTGGAACGAAGAAAATCCAAAAGGCCGTCCAAACATTTGGGCTGGTATCCCAGAGCGTCTACTACACGTACTGGACCTAAAACCAGTTAAATAAGTAGTTGTTCTAACGATGCGGCATACGCTCTGTATGCCGCAAAATCCCCCAACGTTTTGATGTGTTCTTTATATGGCGCCAGTCGTCAGGGGATTGTTCGCTCTAAATTCTGTTTTCGCTAGGAGCGACCTGAAACCAGAAACAGGGAAAATCTGGGTAAGTAAGGTGAGTTATGGGTTATTTTTTAAGACGTTTGTCGTTCTATTTAGTCGCATTGTTAGTTGCTGCGACATTAAACTTTATTATTCCTCGTGCAATGCCGGGTGATCCGGTTACCATGATGTTTGCTAACGCTTCGGTCCAAGTAACGCCGGAACGTATCGCTGCAATGAAAGAGCTATTAGGCTTTGTTGATGGCGGGTTGTTTACTCAATACATCGCCTACATGAAAAACATCCTAAGCTGGGAACTTGGAACATCAATCCAGTTCTACCCACTATCTGTTAACAAACTTTTGGGTGGAGCATTTGGTTGGTCACTATTCCTAGCTGGTAGCGCCGTTATCCTCTCATTCTCAATAGGTTCGATACTAGGTATCTTTGCTGCATGGAAACGTGGCAGCAAATATGACGCCTTCGTAACTCCTGGCATGCTTATTATTCAGGCCGTGCCTCAAGTTGTAATCGCAATGTTGGCGCTATTTATCTTTGCGATTGGCCTAAAGTGGTTCCCAACTGGCTATGCATATACCGCAGGCACCGTGCCTGATTGGACAAGCTGGGCGTTCTATAAGGATGCCGCATATCATGCTGTGCTACCTCTATTCTGTGCTTCGATCATTCAAATTGGTGGCTTCCTAGTCAACATGCGTAACAACATGATCAACCTGCTTGCAGAAGACTACATCACGATGGCCAAAGGTAAGGGTCTGAGTGAGAACCGTGTGGTATTCAACTACGCAGCGCGTAACGCTCTACTTCCTAGTGTTACTGCACTTTCAATGTCGCTAGGTATGGCCATCGGTGGTCAGCTAATCGTTGAAATCATCTTCAACTACCCAGGTCTAGGTACTGTATTACTTAACGCTATCAACGCTCGTGACTACCAAGTTCTTCAGGGTCAATTGATCATCATGACGATGTTTATGCTGTCATTTAACCTTATCGCCGACATGCTTTACGTAGTACTTGATCCTCGCCTTCGTAAGGGAGGGAAATAATTATGAAAGATCTATTTAAACTGATTCTAGGTAACGCTTACGCTCGTACGGGCTTAACCATTGTTGTACTGTTCATTTTCATGGCGATTGCCGCACCTTTGATTACCAAACACGCGCCAGATAAGCGCACGGGCAATCCACATGAATACCCAGGTTTCGTCGTTAAGTCAGCCAAAGCAAATCCAGATGGCTGGATCGCACAAAACCTAGCTACCGATCGCCGTACTATGCTGTTGTCGAAAAAAGCAGATCACGTACTGGGTACTAGCCGTATGGGTCGCGACATCTGGTCACAACTGGTTTACGGTGCTCGTATCTCTCTAGGTGTTGGCTTCGGCGCAGGTATCACTGTTTGTTTCCTAGCGACGGTCATTGGTATCTCTGCGGGTTACTTCGGTGGCCGTGTTGACGATTTCCTGACCGCAGCAATGAACATCATGTTGGTTATTCCTCAGTATCCTTTACTGTTCGTACTCGCCGCCTTTATCGGTGAAGCAGGCCCGTTAACCATTGCCATCATCATCGGCTGTACATCCTGGGCATGGGGGGCAAGGGTAATCCGCTCTCAAACTCTGTCTTTACGTGAAAAAGAGTTTGTAAAAGCGGCAGAAGTTCTCGGTGAATCATCGTTCCGTATCATCTTTGTTGAAATCCTACCAAACCTTATCCCAATCGTAGGCGCGAGCTTCATTGGTTCGGTTATGTACGCAATCGGCATGGAATCTATTATTTCGTTCCTAGGTCTAGGCGACCCTAGCACCATCAGTTGGGGCATCATGCTCTACAACGTACAGACCTCTTCAGCAATGCTAATCGGCGCTTGGTGGGAAGTTCTTGCACCTTGTGCAGCCTTAACTCTACTCGTAACAGGTCTTGCTCTACTGAACTTTGCAGTTGACGAAATTGCGAACCCGCAGCTTCGCTCTCACAAAGGTATGAAACGCTGGAAAAAACTGGCTGAGCAGGACAAGAAAGAGCGTCAGCCAGAACTGCCACCACAAAATGCACTATGGAGCGGAGATAAATAACCATGACAGCACCACTCATTTCTATCCGCAACCTTTGCGTTGACTACATTACTGATGCAGGTGACGTACGTGCCTGTAACAATGTCAGCTTTGATATTGCACCTGGAGAAGTATTCGGCTTAGCAGGCGAGTCTGGTTGTGGTAAATCCACCGTTGCTTTCTCTCTGATGCGCCTACATAAGCCACCAGCGTTTATCACCGGTGGCGAGGTTATCTTCAATGGTGAGGACATCCTTAAATACAGCGATGAACGCATGCAATCGTTCCGTTGGAGCGAGATGTCGATGGTCTTCCAGAGCGCAATGAACGCGCTCAACCCAGTACTGACAATGGAAGACCAGTTCTGCGACGTAATCATGCGTCATACCAATATGACGCGTGAACAGGCTCGTAAACGCGCAGAAGGATTGCTTGAAATCGTAGATATTCACCCTAGCCGTTTGAATGACTACCCTCACCAGTTCTCTGGTGGCATGCGTCAACGTCTGGTTATCGCGATTGCACTGGCGCTAAACCCCAAAATGATCATTATGGATGAGCCAACCACCGCTCTCGACGTAGTGGTTCAGCGTGAAATACTGCAAAAGATCTACGCGTTAAAAGAAGAGTTTGGTTTCTCTATTCTGTTCATTACTCACGATCTCTCTTTGATGGTCGAGTTCTCAGATCGCATCGGCATCATGTATTCCGGTGAGTTGATTGAAGTCGCACCATCAAAGCAGATTCTGGAAAGTCCTTACCACCCTTACACCAAAGGTCTGGGTAGCTCTTTCCCTCCATTAACTGGCCCAAAAACGAAGCTTACTGGTATTCCAGGCAACCCACTTAACCTTCTAGAGATACCACAAGGTTGTCGCTTCCAAGCTCGTTGTGACCGCGTGCATGAAACATGTACTCAAGTCCCAACTGCACTAAGACAAATTGAGCCAAATCGTTTCTCTAACTGTCACCTCTATGGCGAGCCGATTGCACAGAGAAAACTCTAGCAAGACGCTGAGAAACAAAGAAAAGATTACTGGAGACAAATATGAGCAAAGATTTTGGCCAACTACTTGTTGAGGGAAAAAACCTGGTAAAGGATTTCCCGATCAACAGTAATGCCTTAAACCAACCTATGATGCGTGCGATCAACGACGTATCGTTCAAAATGTACAAAAGCCGCGGCCTATCCGTGGTGGGTGAATCAGGTTCGGGTAAATCCACTACAGCGAAGATGATCGCAAAAATGTACGCACCAACATCAGGTGTGATTGAGTACAAAGGCCGTGATATTCAAACCATCGATTCTCGTTCGGATCTGATGGCATACCGTGAAGGCGTGCAGATGGTTTGGCAAGACCCATTTGGCTCTCTAAACCCTACTCATAACATCTTTCACCATATTGCACGACCACTGCTTATCCACAAGAAGGTGTCACCTGGCAATAAGAAGGAACTGGAAGAGCGCGTTTATGACCTGCTTGAACAAGTTGGTCTGATCCCGCCAAAAGAGACATCACAAAAATTCCCGCACCAGTTATCAGGCGGTCAGCGTCAACGTGTCAACCTGGCACGTAACATCGCGGTAGGTGCAGAAGTTGTGCTCGCCGACGAACCAACATCAATGCTGGACGTATCGATTCGTGCAGGTGTCCTAAACCTGATGGAAGAGATGAAATTCGAAAAGCAGATGTCTCTGCTTTACATCACTCACGATATCGCAACCGCTCGTTACATTGCGGAAGATCTGGCAGTTATGTATGTGGGACACATGGTTGAATGGGGAGATACTGACGAGATCATCCACGATCCTCAACACCCATACACGCAACTCTTGGTCTCAGCAGTACCAGATCCAAGTAAGTCGATTCACGAAAAACTCAAAGGTAACAAAGGCGAGATTCCGTTGTGGACACCAGCCTCAGTGGGCTGTCCATTTGCCGGACGCTGCCAACACGCTACTGATAAGTGCAGTGAGAAGTTACCAGAAGTCACTCAATTGTCTGACAACCACTTTGTGCGTTGTTACCTATACGAAAAATAATGCCATAAGAGCCAGGAGCGCAAGCTCTTGGCTCAACAACTCAATCACCCCCTATTTTCGGAGATTTTGATGCTGCTACTTACTAACCATATTGGTTATGAAGCCCTTGGGCCAAAGCAGGCTGTTTTGATGACACGTAAAGCACGTCTTTCATCTACCACTGCGCTGTTAGTCTGTGCTGATAGTCACCAAACTGTCGCGACTTTTGCTGTCGAAAAAGGCACAAAAGTGGCCAATTGGCACCAAGGGAATTTTTTCCGCATCGAGTTCTCATCATTCGAACGCTCAGGTCATTACTACCTGCGTGTCGATAACCTACGCTCTGAAGTTTTTAACATTGCACAGGGATTACTGTTGAACACCACGCTTTCAGATGTTCTGCACTACTTTAAGTCTCAGCGCTGCGGCGGACGCTTTGACAAGCAAGATCATTCGATCCCTCTGTTTGGCTCAGAGACTCGCGTTGACGTACACGGTGGCTGGTATGATGCATCCGGAGATGTGAGCAAATACCTTAGTCATCTCTCTTATGCCAACTATCTCAACCCTCAGCAGACCCCTATGGTGGTCTGGAATCTACTTCAAGGGTTAGAACAACTCAAAGAGAATGAGCAAGTCGCTGCATTTACTAAAGTACGCATGACAGAAGAAGCGCTGTTTGGCGCAGACTTCTTAGTTCGAATGCAAAATGAACAAGGCTTTTTCTATATGACCATTTTTGATAAGTGGTCAAAAGACACCAAGCAACGCGAAATCTGTGCATACGAAACACAGCAAGGGCATAAATCAGACGATTTCCAAGCCGGCTTCAGACAAGGTGGCGGCGTTTCAATTGCCGCTTTAGCCGCCGCGTCACGCCTTGATGAAAGCGGTGAATACTCATCGAATGATTACCTTGAAGCCGCAGAAAAAGGCTACTGGCATTTACGCGAATGCAACACGCAATATCTCAATGATCAGCAAGAGAACATCATTGATGAATATTGCGCCCTACTTGCCGCCGTTGAGTTGTACAAATCGACACAGAAATCAGAGTACTTAAGTGAAAGTCGTCAATGGGCTGCAAAGCTTCACAACAGGCAGTGTAGCGATGACCGCTTTGAACATTTCTGGTCAGCAAACCAAGACGGCTCTCGCCCTTATTACCATGCCGCAGAAGCAGGTTTACCCAGCCTTGCTCTATGCCACTATTTATCGATTGAAAACGACCCACAACAGGCGGCTATCAGCCAATCTGTTGTGCAGCGAAGTGTTGAGTTTGAACTGGGGATTACTCAAGCGACAGCCAACCCATTTGGTTACCCACGCCAATATGTAAAAGGTGTGGGAGAACAAAAACGCGATGCTTTCTTTGTCGCCCAGAACAACGAAACAGGTTACTGGTGGCAAGGTGAAAACGCCCGTTTAGGGTCCTTATGTGCAATGGCATTTTTCGCACTACCGCATATCCAAAACCAAGAAACCAAACAACAACTGCTGCGTTTTTCTCAAAATGCTTTGAACTGGATCCTTGGTCTCAACCCATACCACATGTGCATGCTTGATGGACACGGACACAACAATCCTGACTACCTTCCTCAGTATGGATTTTTTAACGCAAAAGGTGGTGTCTGTAACGGTATCACCGCTGGCTTTGAAGATGCACAAGATATCGCTTTTAATCCGCCGGGACAAAAAGACGACATGTTGCAGAACTGGCGTTGGGGGGAGCAATGGATCCCACATGGTGCTTGGTACCTATTGGCTGTAATTACGCAATTTAGCCACTTTTCTCAACAAGAGGAGCAGTAACATGACGCTTTACTATGTCGGGATAGACGGTGGCGGTACTTCATGTCGAGCACGAATTCGCGATGCGGCAGGTCAGTTGGTCGGTGAAGCCAAAAGCGGCAGTGCCAATATCTTACTCGGTGTCAATGTCGCCATGGAGTCGATTATCGATGCGATTGCTCAGGCAGCCACGCTTGGTGGCCTGACAGAAGCCGATTTCAGCAAGATGCATGTGGGTTTAGCTTTAGCAGGGGCTGAGCAAAAGTCTGCATGGCAAGACTTTATGGCACAACCTCATCCTTTTGCTTCCGTCGTACTCAATACCGATGCATACGGTGCTTGTATCGGTGCCCATAACGGTGACGAAGGCGCCATTATGATTGCAGGTACGGGTTCGTGCGGTATCTATCTTAGCGGTAATCAGCAGCATGTGGTTGGAGGTCGTGAGTTTCCGATATCTGACCAAGGTGGTGGCGCAGTTATGGGTCTACGTCTAATTCAACAAGTATTGCTGGCTGACGATGGTATCGTCGAGAAAACGCCACTTGCCGAGCATGTTCTTGACCACTTCAACCATGATATCGACCAAATCGTCACATGGTCTAAAAGCGCGTTACCACGCGACTATGGTCAGTTTTCCCCTGCGATTTTCCACTATGCAACCCTAGGCGACAGCCTTGCTATCTCAATGCTTAAGCAGACGGCTGCTGACATTGAGATGTTCCTAGTCGCTCTACACCAAAAAGGAGCCACTCGTATCTGCTTGATGGGTAGCATTGCTGAGCGAATCAAGGCTTGGCTATCACCTCCGGTACAAGCTTGGGTGGTTGACGCTCAGTTTGATGCCATTGAAGGTGCCCTTATGTTCGCGGCTAAACCCGAACATAACTTGTATTAAGGATCTGTCATGAGCTTTCGTGTCGAACTCGCCGTTCTAGCTGAACAAAAACAGTTTTGTCGCTTTGGCTTAACTGTCCATAACCTTTCTGATCAGGATCTTGCTCAGTGGCAGATCCAATTCATTACTGATCGCTATATTCTGCCAGACAGTTTCACTAACGGGACGATCAAGCAGATCGGTAGTTTCTGCACCGTAGTGCCTGAATGTGACATTCTGACGGCTAATCAACACTACTACTGCGAGTTCAGCATCAACACGGCGCCATTGCGTTTTTACACTGATGGGTTCAAAGATGCCCTGATCATTGCCAACGACGGTGCAACGCAGTGCCCAGTAACCTTAACGCCGATAGCGCTTGCCTCTCCCTATAGAGAGCGCACCCAATTGCCAGAGGTCGAGAGTGCGTCAATTGCATTGATTCCTAGACCTCACAAAATTGAGCAACTGGACGGAAGTTTTCGACTGACTCGCTCCAGCCAAATAACATTGCAAACTTCGCTGGCAGAAAAAGCCGCGACGTGGCTGCAAGTTGAACTTGAGCGATTGTTTGAGTTTACAGTACAGACCATCGGGCAAAGCGATATCGTGTTTCGCAACAATCCAACCCTTGACGAAGGTGAATACCATCTTACCGTCAGTGGAACGGGGATCAGACTAGAATCAGGGTCACATGCAGGTTTTGTTCATGCCAGTGCCAGCTTGCTCCAACTCATTCAATTCAGTGAGCAAAATAAAGAGTTATCGGTACCTTATGTGAAAATTCATGATGAACCACGCTTTAAATACCGTGGCATGATGCTTGACTGTGCACGTCACTTTCACTCGGTGGATATGGTCAAACGGCTGATTAACCAATTGGCACACTACAAGTTTAATACCTTCCATTGGCATCTCACTGATGATGAGGGCTGGCGAATTGAAATAAAGGCATTTCCTCAACTAACCGAGTCGGGAGCCTACCGCGGTCCAGGTACCGTGCTGGAGCCACAATACAGTCACTTAAATCAACGTTACGGCGGTTACTACAACCAAGAGCAGATTAAGGACGTTATCGCTTACGCGCAAGAACGAGGCATCAACGTCATTCCGGAGATTGATATCCCTGGCCACTGCCGTGCGGCAATCAAATCACTACCAGAGTTGTTGTGTGATCCTGCTGATCAATCCCAATATCACAGTATTCAACATTATGACGATAACGTCCTATCACCAGCTTTGCCTGGCACTTATCAGTTTTTAGACAAGGTACTAGAAGAAGTTTCTGAACTCTTCCCTTCTCCTTGGGTACACATTGGTGCTGATGAAGTCCCTGCTGGTGTCTGGCTAGAAAGCCCTGCCTGTCAGGCGTTGATGGCTCAAGAGGGCTACCAAAACGCTAAAGAGCTGCAAGGACACCTACTCCGTTACGCAGAACAGAAACTGCGTTCACTGGGTAAACGTATGGTCGGATGGGAAGAGGCTCAACACGGTAATAAAGTCAGCAAAGACACGGTTATCTACTCTTGGCTGAGTGAAGAAGCGGCTCTTAACTGCGCTAAGCAAGGTTTTGACGTCATTCTCCAACCGGGTCAATCCACTTATCTCGACATGACTCAAGATTATCGTCCAGAAGAGCCTGGCGTTGATTGGGCGGCAGTGATCCCACTGGAGAACGCCTACCGCTATGAGCCATTGGCACAAGTGCCAGATACCGATCCGATTCGCAAACGTATTCTAGGAATTCAGTGTGCGCTGTGGAGTGAAATTGTCACTCACCAGTCACGATTGGATTACATGATATTCCCAAGACTCACTGCGCTGGCTGAAGCCTGCTGGACAGACAGAGCAGGCCGAGATTGGCTCGACTATCTATCACGGTTGAAAGGCCATTTACCTTTGCTCGACAAACAGCAAATCGAATATCGCCAACCGTGGAATTAACAAAGGTGCAAATGCATGGCATTTGCAGTTTTCTCTAGCATTAAAGTTTTGGCTACCAAAGTGGTAGCTTGGTAAAAAGGAAATTAACATGAAATACGGCTATTTCGATAACGACAATCGTGAATACGTCATTACTCGACCTGACGTCCCTGCACCATGGACGAACTATTTAGGCACAGAGAAATTCTGTACGGTTATCTCGCATAACGCGGGGGGATACTCTTTCTACAACTCGCCTGAATATAACCGTGTTACTAAATTCCGCCCGAACGCGACATTTGATCGCCCAGGGCACTATGTGTACCTGCGTGATGACGAAACTGGTGATTACTGGTCAATCTCATGGCAACCAGTCGCGAAAAGCCTAGACGAGGCGAACTATGAAGTTCGCCATGGTCTTTCATACTCGAAGTTCAAGTGTGAGTACAACGACATCACTGCAACCAAGACACTATTTGTTCCTAAAGGTGAAGATGCTGAAATTTGGGATGTTGTGATTAAGAACACTTCAGACAAGCCTCGCACTATCAGCGCCTTCTCGTTTGTTGAATTCTCATTTAGCCACATTCAGTCGGACAATCAGAACCACCAGATGTCTCTATACTCGGCAGGTACGGCATACAAAGATGGTGTGATTGAATACGACTTGTATTACAACACCAACGATTTTGAAGGATTCTACTACCTAGCTTCTACATTTGAACCAGACTCTTACGATGGTCAGCGTGACAGCTTCCTAGGTTTATACCGCGACGAAGCAAACCCGATTGCTGTAGAGACAGGTAAATGTTCGAACAGCGCTCAAACCTGTTACAACCACTGTGGTTCACTGCATAAACAATTCACGATTCAACCGGGTGAAGAAGTCCGTTTTGCTTACATTCTGGGTATCGGTAAAGGCAACGGCGAGCGCTTACGTGCTAAGTATCAGGATCTAGCAAACGTTGATGCAGCATTTGCTGGTATCAAAGCTCACTGGGACGAACGTTGTGCTAAGTTCCAAGTCAAGTCACCAAACGAAGGCCTCGATACCATGATCAATGCTTGGACTCTTTACCAAGCTGAAACATGTGTTGTCTGGTCTCGTTTTGCTTCCTTCATCGAAGTAGGTGGTCGTACTGGTCTTGGCTATCGTGATACCGCTCAGGATGCAATTTCAGTCCCACATGCCAACCCTGCGATGACACGCAAGCGCATTGTTGATCTTCTTCGCGGTCAGGTAAAAGCGGGATACGGTCTGCACCTATTCGATCCAGACTGGTTTGATCCTGAAAAAGCTGACGTTAAGCCTTCAAAATCACCAACAGTCGTACCGACACCATCAGATGAAGATAAGATCCATGGCATCGAAGATACTTGTTCTGACGATCATCTATGGCTCGTTCCTACCATCTGTAAATACGTAATGGAAACAGGTGAACACAGCTTCTTTGATCAAGTCATCCCATACGCAGATGGCGGTGAAGCAAGTGTTTACGACCATATGAAAGCCGCTTTAGATTTCTCTGCTGAGTACGTAGGTCAAACTGGCATCTGTAAAGGTCTGCGAGCAGACTGGAACGACTGTCTAAACCTAGGTGGCGGCGAATCTTCAATGGTTTCTTTCCTTCACTTCTGGGCACTGCAAGAGTTTATCGACCTTGCTAAATACCTTGGCAAAGACGCTGATGTGGCTAAGTACACTGAAATGGCGGCTAACGTACGTGAAGCGTGTGAAACTCACCTGTGGGATGACGAAGGTGGTTGGTACATCCGTGGTCTAACTAAGAACGGCGACAAGATTGGTACGGCACAACAGAAAGAAGGCCGTGTTCACCTAGAATCAAACACACTCGCGGTTCTATCTGGTGCGGTATCGCAAGAACGTGGTGAAAAAGCAATGGACGCCGTAGATGAGAACCTGTTCTCTGAATACGGTCTACACCTAAACTCACCATCATTTGCAACGCCAAACGACGATATCGGTTTTGTTACTCGCGTTTACCAAGGCGTGAAGGAAAACGGTGCGATCTTCTCGCATCCAAACCCTTGGGCATGGGTTGCTGAAGCTAAGCTAGGTCGCGGTGACCGTGCAATGAAGTTCTACGACGCACTGAACCCATATAACCAGAATGACATTATCGAAAAACGTATCGCTGAACCATACTCGTACGTTCAATTCATCATGGGTCGAGACCACCAAGATCATGGTCGTGCTAACCACCCTTGGTTAACAGGGACTTCTGGTTGGGCTTACTTTGCCGTGACCAACTTTATTCTGGGTGTGCGCACTGGCTTCGATGGTCTAACGATTGACCCTTGTATTCCAACTAGCTGGCCAGGCTTCGAAGTAACTCGTCAGTGGCTTGGCGCAACCTACAACATCAAGGTTGAAAACCCGAGCTCTGTAAGCAAAGGCATCAAGTCAATCACAGTGAACGGTCAGGCCGTGGAAGGAACATCTGTACCGGTTCAGCCTGAAGGCAGTGTAAACGACGTGGTGGTTGTGCTTGGTTAATCACCAGCAATGAGCCTCTTTCGAGAGGCTCATTACTTTCAATAAAGGATTATTCATATGATCAAATTTGGTACTGGTGGCTGGCGTGCATTCATAGGCGAAGAGTTCACCAAAGATAATGTCCGTTTAGTGGCACAAGCGGTTGCCAATATTATTAACCACGAGAACGTTGCCCAACGTGGCTTTGTGATCGGTTACGATCGACGTTTCCTGTCCGACAAAGCAGGACGCTGGTTCGCGGAAGTTCTCGCGGCTAACCGCATCAAGGTTAGCTTTATCGACAAGTTCGTTCCGACGCCAATCGTCATGTTCAAAGCTAAAGAGATGGGCTGCGCGTACTCTGCATGTATTACCGCATCTCATAACCCAGCCGATTACAACGGCATCAAAGTGTTTATTGAAGGCGGACGTGATGCGGATGAGATCATTACTGAAAAGATCGAGTCTCAAGTCGCCACCTTGACTCAACAACAAGTTCAATCCGTCGACTTTGAGCAAGCCGTGGAAGACAAGTTGATCGAAATTATCAATCCGATGAACGAATTCGTTGACTCGATCATCGACTTTATCGACATCGAGGCAATCAAAAAAGCCAATCTAAGAGTGTTGATCGATCCCATGTTTGGCGTTGCTAAGAATGCGCTGCAAACCGTGCTGATCAACGGTCGATGTGATGTTGATGTGATCAACGACGGTAAAAACCCAGACTTTGGTGGATTAATGCCGTCTCCAAGTGCCGCAACCTTGTACCGTCTAAAACACCTAGTCGCGGCTGAAGGATACGATATCGGCATTGGTACCGATGGTGACGCAGACCGTTTAGGCATTATCGATGAGAAAGGGAACTTTATTCATCCAAATGAAGTTCTGATGCTACTCTACTACTACTTGCTCGAATACAAAGGCTGGAAAGGCTCAGTCGTGCGTAATATTGCAACCACTCATCTGCTCGATAAGATCGCAGCTGATCATGGAGAGAAGAGCTTTGAGGTACCCGTTGGTTTCAAACACATTAGCTCACAGATGGAAGCCGATGACTCTCTTATCGGTGGCGAAAGCTCAGGTGGTTTAACGATTCGTGGTCACATCAAGGGCAAGGATGGCGTTTTTGCTTCAAGCTTACTGGTCGAAATGATCTCCGTTACAGGCAAAAAGCTTTCTGAGCTGCTTAACGAAATTTATGGTAAGTACGGCTATGCCTACACGGCGGAAGGCGATTGCACATTCAAGCCAGCGCAGAAACAAGCTCTGTACGACAAAATCTACGTAGAAAAACAACTGCCTCAATTTGAGTTCGAGATTGATAAAGTGAGCTACGAGGATGGGGCAAAAGTTTACTTTAAAAACGGTGGTTGGGTGATTGCACGTTTCTCTGGAACTGAACCACTACTGCGTATTTTTGCCGAAATGGAAGATAAACAGACAGCGGAATGTGTTCTTCAACAAGTCAAAGAGTTTTTGCAATTGTAATGCTCTCATGACCCATCCTACCCTATAGGTGAAGAACACTTGCCCGGCTTAATCGCCGGGCTTTTTTTGTTGCAACATCTTGGAGTTCTACACCGAAACCGCCGAAATTTCCGCTCTGATATTTTCATGATCTTTGCCAACTTCAATAACACCTTCATCATTAACTATTTGAGCCAACGGCTATTGCTCTGTGGTTAAGAAGACTATGATTATCCTCGAAATAGCATTAATCACATGTTTCCGGTGGAAGAACGTACGTTTTGCTTGAGTATTTCAATGTAAACTCTCTCTCAGATGTGCATTCTATGTAGCCTTGTTCGTAGAGGTTCTTTTTTAAGGTTGTATTCATATTCCACCCTATTACAAACGCAAACATGGTTAAGAACCCTAGAACAATAAAGACTATTTTAGGAATCCATTTGGCCTGCCGGCCTGTAATTAACGGGATAGTTGAAAATGTGAATGCTATGGTTGATATCATAAAACCAGCGAAAGAAGAGGCATCATTAATAGCCCCACTAACTTTGATTAGATCGCTTTGGTGGTTAAAATTACTTATGACTTTTACAGATTGCTCCCAAGAAATCCAAACCATTGGGCTACAAGCCAACATAAAAAGAAGAGCTTTGAACCTACTCACTCTCATCAATTAACTCCTCTATCTTCTTTTTAATTGGCTTTGTGTACTCATGATGGTCATCTATCTCTGTAACCTTATTCCCTATGACAAATGCAAACACCGCAAAAATACTTAAACCTATAGCTATAGGCAAAGATGCACCAAAAACAAAGGTAGCTACCCCACGAATAACTAACGTAAACCCTTGAGCGAGTACGCCAGCTACAACCCCCTTAGATATATCCGCAGTAAATTGCCCTACGACTTCACCGAGTGTCTTTTCATCGTGAAGCATGCAGTCAACCGAGTTCACAGCTTTAATCACATGTTTCCGGTGGAAGAACGTACGTCTTGCTTGAGTACTTCAATGTAAACTCTCTCTCAGATGTGCATTCGATGTAGCCCTGTTCGTAGAGCTTTTCTTTTAATGTTACATTCATTCTCCAGCCTAGAAAGAAAGCCAACACTGTTATTCCTCCTAGTACAATTAAAACTATTTTAGGTATCCAGAGTAGCTTTTTCCCAGTAATGAAACAGATAAACATTAATATAGAAACAACAAACATTGACCAAGAAAAAGCAAATGTAGATGCGTCGTTGATTGCTCCACTTATGACAATTCTGTTGTTGGGTAATGTATAAACATCAAAAATCCCCATAACATCATTTATTGATAGAAAGAAAATTGATGCAAAAATTAACAAGAAGACAAATGCTTTTGAGCGACTAACTTTCATCAATTAATCTCTCAACTTCTCTCTTCATAGGGTCAGTGTATTTATATTGATTATCTAATTCAGACACTTTCTTACCTATGTAGAATGCACTTATGGCAAAGAATCCAAGTAATAACGCCGTTGGTGGTGTGGCGAAAGCTAAAGTCAAGCCTGCTCTTAATATCAAAGTTGCCCCTTGAGCAACTACGCCAGCGACTACGCCCTTAGATATATCCGCCGTAAATTGCCCTACGACTTCACCGAGTGTCTTTTCATCGTGAAGCATGCAGTCAACCGAGTTCACAGCTTTAATCACATGTTTCCGGTGGAAGAACGTACGTCCTGCTTGAGTACTTCAATGTAAACTCTTGTTCAGATATACATTCTATATAGCCTTTCTCATTAAGTTCTTTTTTTGTGATTGTTGTCATTGTCCATCCTGCTATAAAGCTAATCAAAACCATTCCAGATAAGATGAACAGAATGATCTTAGGCATCCATCTTAGAGACTTACCAGTGAGAAGAACTACGATCGTGAATGTTGTTACTATCAAAGTGATGCTAAATAATGCGAATAATGAAGCGTTGTTGAGGGCACTATAAATTGTAACGATGCTTTCGTAAGCAGTTAAGGTATTGATTACTTGCAATGAAAAGTAACCAAATATTGATAGAAATGGAGCCAAGAATAAACCAAGGTATAGAAATACTTTGAAGCGATTAATTTTCATCAATTAACCTCTCTACTTCTTTCTTCATGGGTTCGGTGTATCTGTATTTTTCGTCAATAGCTGAAACAATTAACCCGATACCAAAAGCTGAAATTGCAAATACGGCTAATACTGCTGCTGTTGGTGGAGTAAAAGCCCATGCAACACCAATTTTAAGTCCTAAAGTAAACCCTTGAGCGAGTACGCCAGCTACAATCCCCTTAGATATATCCGCAGTAAATTGCCCTATGACTTCGCCTAGCGTCTTCTCATCGTGCAGCATGTAATCAACTGCATTAACTGCACCACTAAATACGATTTCAACAAAGATGTTGCCCCTCAAGAAACTGATATTGCCTTGAACAGTATTCAGTGCGTGACCAATTTTTAGCATTTGAGGCGTTGCCTCTTGCCAACGGATACCTAAATCTAAATAGCGAGGTTTGTAGTTCTCAACGACTATATTCATCACGCCATTGATATTGACTGCTTTAGCCGTCGCACCCCACCCACCAAGCTCCTTGGCGACTTCATAAGCACCTTTCAGTCCCATTCCAACGCCAGTGTACTCTTTGCCTGTAGAAAGCTGTCCATGGGTGTCTTTGATAAGTAAATCTAAATACTCATTGGCTTCTTCAATAGTAAGAATTGCAATGCTGACGTTCTCTTGCTGAGAGGTGTCCCATTGATATTTTTTAGCTTGCTTCTGTAAATCTTTATTCCATTCATTTTCAGCAAGATCATACGCTTGCTGCCCTGCAGAAAGTGAAGAGCTCGTACCTGAATAACGCCCTCCCATTGAACTCGCAACACTCTGATAAGTTGCCTTCATTTCTTGTGGACTGGCATGGGGTTTAAAACCATAAACCTGCCCATTACTTTGAGAGAATTTCATCGCTCCAGCAGAAGCAATGAGCGTATTTGAGCCCCAAGAACAATCACAAGCGACGATATCACCATGCAATGCGGCCTGAATATTATCGACAAAGACCGCAATCGTTTCTAAAGGAATGATTTCCCCTTGCCCTTTTTTGCAAGCGGGACACGTCGCTATCATTTTTATCTGCGTGACACCTTCTCCCACATACATGACATTACCGACACCCGATGTCACGACACCTCCTGTCGTCGTTCTATCACCTTTGTGTATTAAACCTCGACCTTCTGCTTGTACTGACATTGTGAGTTCCTTGTTGACTATTTGCGCCCATCAAGGGCATTGGGAGTTCGGAAAATATCCTACGTTAATTGACAATACCTGCCTGTTTTTATTCATTATGATTCGGCTTTATAGCGAGAAAGCGTTCTAAATACTGTTGGCCGTGATACGGAAAACAGCTCGGCTAGAGTATTGTCTTATTCCGTGTATTCGACACAACTCCTTTTGCTGTTTAACTGAAAGTTTGGCCTGATTTCCTTTAGATTGAGCAATCGCTCATTCCTTCACAGGTTTTCAAACGAATCAAGCCTGTTTCAAACTCAGCAACAGTAGCCAAAATATTAAAGAACATCTGCCCATTGGGTCTATTTGATTGTAAATACTTGATCTTTATGCCAGTTTCAAATCTCGATTTGGTCATATCTCGTCGGTAACTCAAGCATTACAAATGGTTGGGCATTAAGTCTCGTTCAGTCCGTATCGATGGTGTCGTCACTAGTATCAGGCTGGAAGCGGTATTTTGGAAGATAATAGAGGACATTGCGAGCGATGCGGATATCTCTGTCGCAGAATTTTTGACTCGGATTTACAATGAAGTGATACAACAAAGAGGTGAGTTAGGTAACTTCACCTCTTTGCTGCGTGTCGCGTGTACCACCTATCTAAATGGTGGCAAACGGATTCAGATTTAACCTAAATGGCTAAAACGCCAGTACGCCTTGCGTTTCCACTTTAACAGAGACTTGCTGACCAATACTCAAAGGTTCTGATGAGCTGGCAAGTAAACGGTGACCACCCGCGTCAATCACGTAACGGCAATGATCTCCCATAAACTGTTGCTCAAGCACGGTCACACTGCTCTCTTCTGCTGCACTGATCTGGACATGCTGAGGGCGAAGTAATAACTCGCAATGCTGACCAACTTCAATGTTCTGCTGTGCTTTCGCTTCTACCATGCCTAACTGGGTCTCATATTCTGAATCAGAAGCCCGAGTCGCTTTGAGATAGCTACCACCACCCAAAAAGTCAGCAACAAACTTACTTGAAGGCTGATAGTAGAGCTCGCTAGCGGTACCATATTGCTCAATCACGCCATGGTTCATCACCGCCATTTTATCAGCGAAGGCGAAGGCTTCTTCACGGCTATGAGTAACGAAAATGGCAGTGACACCCTGTTTCTTAAAGATCTTACGAATCTCGCCAATTAACTCATGGCGCACCTGCGTATCAATATTAGAAAATGGTTCATCGAGCAGCAAAAGATCCGGTTTGTACGCTAGTGAACGCGCTATTGCCACCCGCTGTTGCTGGCCACCTGAGAGTTGGTGTGGGTATCGCTCACCGTAACCATTGAGATGCACTAACTCAAGCATCTCTTCCACTTTGGCTTGCTGTTCAGCAACCGACAGTTCACGTAACCCAAACGCAACGTTCTGAGCCACAGTAAGATGTGGAAACAGCGCATAATCCTGAAAGATCATACCAATATTACGCTGCTCAGGAGGAAGCCAGTTTTTGCCATCATCGATCAGCATGCAATTTAGGCTCATCACGCCAGAACTTAATGGCAACAAGCCTGCAATCGCTTTCAATAGTGTTGTTTTACCGCAGCCACTTGCCCCAAGTAGACAAACAATTTCCCCCTGCTCCACTTCGAGAGAAAGTGACTCAAGAACTGTCGTCTCTTGATCGTACTTACACGTTAAGTTTTGTATTGATAGGGCACAGCTCATCAGTGTGAATGCTCCAGTGAACGGTTAACAATAACTAAAGGGACAAGACCAACTAAAACCAGTAGCACGGCTGGTAACGCCGCTAACTCTAACTTCTCATCAGACGCGAAGTTATAAACATAAGTCGCCAATGTTTCAAAGTTAAATGGTCGTAGCAATAAAGCGGCGTTTAGCTCTTTCATTGACTCAATAAAGACCAGCAAAGCCGCTATCAGCGCCCCACGACGAACAAGAGGCAAATGAACTCGTCTTAACATCTCGTTGGCGTTACATCCCATAGTGCGTGATGCCATATCAAGAGACGGTGAAACTTTGCTTAAACTGCTTTCAATACTGCCAATCGCCACAGCAGAAAAACGCACCACCATAGCAAAAACAATCGCAAACATTGAGCCAGAGAAAATCAATCCTGGACGCTCCCACTCCATGTACTTTGCAACATCATTGACGAAGTGGTCCATAGACAATACCGGAACCATAACACCAATGGCTAAAACCGTTCCTGGAACAGCATAGCCCATCGACGATAGGCGCATAAAGGCTAAGCTTTGACGGCTAGGGTTGACACGCTGAGAAAAATTAACGATCAACGCAACCATTACACCAATGAATGCCGCCGCAAGAGATACGTAAAGACTATTTAACGCATATTCGCGGAACTCAGCCGTCCAACTCTGTGCGAAATACTTGTATGCATAGATAAGCAACTGACCAAGAGGGAGAATGAATGCCACGCAAACCAGTCCCCAACACCATGTTAGCGCCAACCACTTTTTCCACCCGGCGAGATCGTAACGAAAATCTTCGCGGCTACTAAACTGACTCTGAAATAGCTTCTGTTTTCTACGGCTATAGCGTTCTGCACTTAAGAGTAAAATCACCACCACCAGCATAATGGCTGAAATTTTTGCCGCCGCAGTGAGGCTCGAATAGCCTAACCAAGTGTCATAAACCGCGGTGGTTAATGTATTGACTGCAAAATAGCTAACCGTTCCAAAATCACCCACGGTTTCCATTGCCACCAAAGAGAGGCCGACGGCTATCGAGGGGCGTGCAAGAGGAAGCGAGATACGACGGAAACTTTCCCACGGTGAACACTTGAGCAATCGAGCCGATTGTAGCAAAGAGACATTCTGCTCCATAAACGCGGCACGACATAATAAGTAGACGTATGGGTAGAGCACCAGTGACAGTACAATAGTCGCTCCTGTCAGTGTTCGAATATCAGGAAACCAATACTCACCAGGTCCCCACCCTGTCAGATCACGCAGAAAAATCTGTACCGGACCTGCAAAGTCAAACCAGTCCGTAAAGATATAACCGACGATATAGCCAGGCATCGCCAGTGGTAACACCAATGCCCATTGTAAAATGCGTTCACTCGGAAGGCGGCACATCGCCATAATCCAAGCCGATGGAATACCAAGCACCAAGGATAGCAAGATCGTTCCTATAACAAGAACGACGGTGTTATACGCATAGGTCGGCATTACCGTTGACATCAAATGACTAAAAAGCTCATTTGTTTCGCCCACAGCAGTAGTGAATATCGCTAAGATCGGCAAAACCAGTAGTAAAGCAAGCGCTCCACTACTGGTTTTCCATAGGTAATTTTTTTCTTTCATCGCCTAATTACAACGAGGCTGTATGAAACATAAATGCAGTTGCAAATACATCTCATATCCCTTTGATAGTTTAAGGGTATTTATACCCATATACTCAAAGGAGTTCAAGGTGAACTGCTCTTAGCCGTGAGTATAAAAACAAACAACCCCAAGTAACTTAACGAAAAGCGACTTGAGGCTGTATTTTAGTCAGTCATATTCGACTCACTACCTAAAACTATTATAGGTCGAACTTCACTTCGTCTAGCAGTTTGATTGCTGCTTCGTGGTAGTTAGCAACGTCATCTAGAGAAATCGTGTCAGGCTTGAAGTCCCCCCAAGATGCCACTAGCTCAGAACGCTTAACACCCTCTTTTACTGGGTATTCGTAGTTAACTTCTGCGTACAGGCTTTGTGCAGTATCACCCGCTAGGAACTCCATAAGTTTCTGAGCGTTTTCTTTATTTGGTGCGTACTTAGCCATTGCCATACCAGAAATATTTACGTGAGTACCTGTTGTTTTCTGATTAGGGAAGTTAATGTAAACCGCGTCAGCCCAAGCTTTTTGCTCAGCATCGTTAATCATATTACCTAGGTAGTAGCTGTTACCTAGAGAAACATCACATAGGCCTTCTTTGATCGCTTTAACTTGTGCACGGTCATTACCTTGAGGTTTACGTGCTAGGTTCGCTTTTACGCCTTCCAACCACTCTTTCGTCGCAGCTTCACCTTCGTGAGCAATCATCGCAGAAACTAGAGATACGTTGTATGGGTGCTTACCACTACGTGTACAAATTTTGCCTTTAAATTCAGGCTTAGCTAGGTCTGCGTATGTAAAGTCTTCACCTAGACGACCAACACGGTCACGAGAAGAGTAAACGCTACGAGTACGAGTTGTTAGAGCAAACCACTCGTTATTGGTATCTTGGTATTGAGCAGGGATGTTCTTTTCTAGCACTTCACTCTCTACAGCTTGAACTAAGTTTTTCTTAGTCAGCTCAGAAAGACGGCTAATATCAACGGTTAGGATAACGTCTGCTGGGCTGTATTCACCCTCTTGCGCTAGCTTCTCTGCCAGACCTGTCTTAGCAAACTTAACGTTTACTTTGATACCAGTTTCTTTTGTGAACTCGTTGAACATTGGCTCAACTAGGAATGGCTGGCGGTAAGAGTACACGTTAACTTCTTCTGCAGCCATCGCAGCTGAAGGAGCAATTGTTGCACATGCTAATGCAGAAAGAGTTAGCAGCTTTTTCATTGGTTCAATCCTTTAGTATTCGAAATGATAACGTTTATCAGTTGCGTTATTATATTCATCATAGTCGAGAAAACAATGATGAAAAACAAAAAAACCTGCTCATTTGAGCAGGTTTTTGATAAGTTTATTTGTAACTGTTTGTTACGTCACATCTAGTATAATTACTTCACTGTCACGAATTCAGGGTAAGCACCTACGCCACAGTCATGCATATCCATGCCTTCCATCTCTTCATCTTCAGAGACGCGAATACCCATAGTAGCTTTCAGTACTGCCCACACCGCAAGGCTTGCACCAAATACCCAAGCGAAGATAACTCCAGCACCAAGAAGCTGTGCACCAAATGAGGCATCACCATTGCTTAGTGGAACAACCATCAGGCCGAAGAAACCACATACACCGTGAACCGAAATCGCACCAACTGGATCATCAATCTTCAGTTTGTCCAAGCCGATGATGCTGAACACTACGAGCGCTCCCGATACCGAGCCAATCGCAACCGCATACAGTGGCGATGGAGAGAGAGGATCCGCAGTAATAGCGACTAGACCTGCTAACGCACCATTTAGAATCATCGTAAGGTCGGCTTTACCCCAAGTGGTCTTACATACAAGTAGTGCTGCAATGGCACCCGCCGCTGCTGCTGCGTTAGTGTTCAGGAAGATCTGACCGACTGCTGTCGCATTTTCAAAGTCTGACACCATCAACTGTGAGCCACCGTTGAAGCCAAACCAACCAAACCACAGGATGAATGTACCCAGTGTCGCTAGCGGCATGTTAGAACCAGGAATTGGGTAGATTTCACCATTTTTACCGTACTTACCTTTACGTGCACCCAGTAGTAGAACACCCGCTAGTGCTGCTGATGCGCCCGCCATGTGTACGATCCCTGAACCTGCAAAGTCACTGAATCCCGCTTCAGATAGGAAACCTCCGCCCCAAGTCCAGTAGCCTTCCATTGGGTAGATAAACGCTGTCAGTACCGCAGAGAAGATAAGGAATGACCAAAGCTTCATACGCTCAGCAACCGCTCCTGAGACTACAGACATCGCTGTAGCAACGAAAACTACTTGGAAGAAAAAGTCAGATTCAAGTGAATGATCCGCGCCCTCTCCTTGTGTACCAATCAAGGCACCAAATGATGGTAGCCAACCACCTTCGCCGTTATCGACATACATGATGTTGTAGCCAACGACTAAATAGGTGGTACATGCGATCGCGTACAAGCAGACGTTCTTAGTTAGAATTTCTGTCGTGTTTTTTGAACGAACAAGACCCGCCTCCAACATTGCAAAACCTGCGGCCATCCACATAACCAACGCACCTGAAATGAGGAAGAAAAAGGTGTCTAGTGCGTAACGTAACTCTGTTACTGTTGTCGTTAATTCCATCGTATTATCTCCAGTCCTTTGAATTCTTAAAGTGCTTCAACGTCCATTTCACCCGTGCGGATGCGAACCGCCTGACTCAGGTCATAGACAAAAATCTTGCCGTCACCGATTTTTCCCGTGTGCGCAGCTTTAGATATCGCCTCAATGACGCGGTCTACATTTTCTGCCTGTGTCGCTATCTCTAACTTTACCTTTGGTAGGAAGTCGACTTGATATTCCGCACCACGATAAAGCTCGGTGTGTCCTTTCTGACGGCCAAAGCCTTTCACTTCTGAAACCGTCATCCCTTCGATACCGACATCAGCAAGCGCTTCTCGAACATCGTCTAATTTAAATGGTTTGATAATCGCGTTTATAAGTTTCATTGCATCCTCTCTGAAGCTGTCATCCTTTTTGTTATTAAGTAATCCAAGCTGCGTGCCAAGTTTTTAAGTTATTGATAATTAATAAAAACACATAAAATTCATGACCTGATAACAAAAAAGGCGCACCATTTAGGTGCGCCTTGCTCACAATTTTAAGGCAAGCGCTCAATCGCTCACCATAGAAGTGCATTACTTGGTCGTCAGGAATGTTTTCCACTGTGCGATCAGATCTTCAAAGTCCTCAATACCGCAACTTGCCGTGCTTTCACTATCATAAAAGTCAAACTCACTATCACTGTCCATTTCCTGCCCATGAGCCAGCACGTTTTCTTGAACAATGACCTCATCGCCTTGAATACTCAGTGAGATCTCGGTTCCTTCGAGTTGGTGTTCCAGTTGAGGATTTAAGCGAGCGTTTTCGATCAAGCGTTCGACTTGTTCGATTTTTTGCCAGTCTTTACTGACTTCTTCTTGCAACCAGCGACCTACGATTTCATGCCCCATACTGGACTTAACATAGTATTCGCCCATGAGGGTATTTCTAATAAATTCAAATTCCATAGGACGCCTCTGCTTATTCCACCAAACTTAATCGGCGGCAGTATACAGGGTCAAGAATCGAGAATCGAGAATCGAGAATCGAGAATCGAGAATCGAGAATCGAGAATCGAGAATCGAGAATCGAGAATCGAGAAAATTATGGCTTGTTAAGGGCTGGTTCTGTCAACACCTTGTGGAGGTAAGGTTCAATCACTTCACTACTCGCCCATCTCTCGAAGGGCGAAGCACGGCCTAAATTCTCGCAGGGCGAAGCCCGCTCTCACAGTGAAGCGTTCTCTGAGGCGAAGCCCGAAAAAAAGCGCCCACCTTGCGGTGGGCGCTTTCTCAGCAATTCAGTATTCCAGAGCTTGTTAAGCTGGCTCTTGGAAAATCACTGTATCTGCTTTTGCCGTGTACTGAGACATCTTATGGAAGTTCAAGTAACGGTATGTATCCGCTGCCGTTGCATCAATCTTAGATGCGTACTCTAAGTACTCTTCTTTCGTTGGGATACGGCCAAGAATCGCACCCACCGCAGAAAGTTCAGCAGAAGCTAGGTAAACATTCGCACCTGTACCTAGACGGTTCGGGAAGTTACGAGTCGACGTAGACATCACTGTCGACTTATCAGCAACACGTGCCTGGTTACCCATACATAGTGAACATCCCGGAGTTTCAATACGAACCCCAGCACGGCCAAAGATACCGTAGTAACCTTCTTCAGTTAGCTGATCCTTATCCATCTTAGTTGGTGGAGCAACCCACAGACGAGTGCTAAGAGAACCATTGAACTCTTCTAGCATCTTACCCGCAGCACGGAAGTGACCAATGTTGGTCATACAAGAACCGATAAACACTTCTTGAATCTCAGTACCTTGGACGTCAGACAGTAGACGAGCGTCATCTGGGTCATTAGGAGCACATAGGATTGGCTGGTCGATGTCAGCAAGATCGATTTCGATAACGTGAGCGTACTCTGCATCAGAGTCAGCTGTCAGCAATTCAGGATTTGCTAACCACGCTTCCATCCCTTTAATACGACGCTCAATAGTACGTACATCACCGTAACCTTCCGCGATCATCCACTTAAGCATAGTGATGTTCGAGTTTAGGTACTCTTCGATAGACTCTTTTGAAAGCTTCACTGTACAGCCAGCTGCACTGCGCTCTGCCGAGGCATCAGAAAGCTCAAATGCCTGCTCTACAGATAGATGCTCAACACCTTCAATCTCTAGAATACGACCTGAGAATTCATTGATCTTACCTGCTTTTTCAACCGTCAATAGACCTTGCTGAATTGCGTAGTAAGGAATGGCATGTACTAGGTCACGTAGAGTGATACCTGGCTGCATTTCACCTTTAAAGCGAACCAAAATTGACTCTGGCATATCCAGTGGCATTACACCAGTCGCGGCTGCAAATGCAACAAGACCAGAACCTGCTGGGAACGAGATACCTAGAGGGAAACGAGTATGCGAGTCACCACCTGTACCGACAGTATCAGGCAATAGCATACGGTTTAGCCATGAGTGGATAACACCGTCACCAGGACGTAGAGAGACACCACCACGGTTCATGATGAAATCTGGTAGTGTGTGGTGAGTGTTAACGTCAACAGGTTTCGGGTACGCAGATGTGTGACAGAATGACTGCATCACAAGATCCGCAGAGAAGCCAAGACACGCGAGGTCTTTTAGCTCATCACGCGTCATTGGGCCAGTTGTATCCTGTGAACCTACTGTTGTCATCTTAGGTTCGCAATACTGACCTGCGCGAACACCTTCAACGCCACACGCTTTACCAACCATCTTCTGAGCCAGCGTGTAGCCTTTGGTTGAAGCTGAAGGATCGACTGGCTTAGCAAACAAATCCGTTTCGCCTAAACCAAGCGATGCACGTGCACGGCTTGTTAGACCACGACCGATAATCAGAGGGATACGACCACCAGCGCGAACTTCATCAAGCAGAACTTTACCTAGCTCAAAGCTAGAAATTTCAACGCCATCTTTACGAACAACACCTTCATAAGGGTAGATATCAATCACATCACCCATGTTCATGTCTTGCACGTTCAGTTCGATAGGTAGTGCACCAGAATCTTCCATTGTGTTGTAGAAGATTGGGGCAATCTTACCACCCAGACACACGCCACCTGTGCGTTTGTTTGGTACGTAAGGAATATCTTCACCCATAAACCAAAGTACAGAGTTTGTCGCTGATTTACGAGAAGAACCTGTACCAACAACGTCACCAACATAAGCAAGTGGGATGCCGTCTTTTTGTAGTTCTTCGATCTGGCTAATAGGACCAACGCTGCCTGGTTGATCTGGGTTGATACCTTCACGTTCCATTTTTAGCATCGCTTTTGCGTGCACTGGAATATCAGGACGAGACCAAGCATCTGGTGCTGGAGATAAGTCATCAGTGTTCGTTTCACCGGTAACTTTGAATACTTTAACAGTAATTTTTTCCGCTACTTTCTCTTTAGCCGTAAACCACTCAGCATCCGCCCAAGATTGTAGGACTTGCTTAGCTGAATCATTACCTGCTTTTGCTTTCTCTTCTACATCATAGAAAGCATCAAACATCAGTAGTGTATGAGAAAGCGCTTTAACAGCGATAGGAGCCAACTCAGCGTCATCTAGCAGCGAGACTAATGGCTCAATGTTGTAACCACCTTGCATAGTGCCAAGCAGCTCCGCCGCTTTTGCTTTGCTGACAAGTGGTGATGAAACCTCACCTTTAGTGATAGCGGTTAAGAAACCTGCTTTAACATACGCAGCTTCGTCTACACCTGGTGGGATACGGTTTTCTAGGAGGTCAAGAATAAACTCTTCTTCACCTTGAGGCGGGTTCTTCAGAAGTTCCACAAGGCCTGCAACTTGCTCGGCATCTAGTGGTTTAGGAACAACTCCTTCGGCAGCACGCTCTTCGACGTGTTTACGGTAGGCTTCAAGCACGACTTTTTCCTCTCATTGCGGTTCCTCCCTCTTATTGCTATTTGTTCAAAGAATAAGGGAGTGAACATCCTTGGAAACTTGGCTCTCCATGCCATATTTTTCATTCAATCTTGACTGAGAAACAGTGCCAGAGAGGCCAAACTGTGGGCGGTAGAATAGCAAATTTAACCTTAAATTAAAATCTCATCATTTTGACCAACATAGCAACTTAAGACTAAAGTTCTATGATTTTCACTGGTCAATCCCGCCTATTCCCATACTTTGAGAATGGCGGAAATGGACATATAAACACCAGAGCTACTTAAAGGTAGTACCGATAATTAGGTAGTATGAATCATAGTCATTTTCGGTACGCCCGTAACCAAACATAACCGGCCCAATCGGTGAGTCAACCCCTGCAAATACAGAACCTGCGGTATACAAAGGTGCTTCGTTGATTTCGAGATCCGGATCAGACCAAACCCCACCATACTCAAGCGATGCACCGACATAAAACGGGGAACTAAACAGGCCAAAGTCGTTGTCAAACCAGCGATAGCGGTAAACCACGCTACCAAACACTTTGTTCTGACCAATTAAGCTGTTTCTTGGGACACCAGATAAGTTAAGAAAGCCACCAATCTCTTCAGGATCAATTGGCACCGAAGAATTCTTACTCTCTACAAAACCCAGATCGACATTTGCGACCAAAGTATGGCGTGAAAACGTATGTGCAGCGATCATTTTCGCTCCGATTTCATACGATGTGTCTTCAACTCTCTGGTTCTCAACCAACACACTATCACCGACGCTTTTGTCGTGTGAGACGAGATAATTGAGATCCAAGTAAAAACCAGAGCGCGGAAAACTGTAGTTGTCGAGAGTATCAATCCGATAGTTCGCAAACGCCCCTAAGCGATGAAACGCAACATCACCAAAACTAGGTAAAGTCGAGAGTGTGCTCTTGCCATCGGTGTACCTTACCCCTGCCATGAAACGTCGCCACAAGGTATCTTGATAACCAATCGCCCACTGGCTAACCCACTCAGTATACGCAACTGGTACGTAATTCTTGGTTGCCTCTAGGCTTGTATCATCAAAGCCAGTCACTGGCGCATTACGTTTTTCATTGCTGTACGTGAGAGCTAACGTTGTAAAGGTCTTTTGGCTCGAAAAGAATGGCGAGAAAAACTCCGCTTCGATGAGCTTATCTGTGCCGATTTCAAAATTGGTACGTAACTCTGCGCCATGGGAGTTGAGGTCGGTAAAATTGGTCGACACACCAATGGAATACTGGCTATCGGTTGAAAAATCATCTTCAAGGAAAAAACGGAAGTTTACGTAATTCGGTCCCCAAGACTTCTCATCAACATCAACGATCAGGGCATCTTGCCCATCGATTTCATCATAGCGATAAGTCACTAGTTCAAAACGGTCTAAAGCGTAAAGATCTTGGATACTTTTCTCTACCTGATCCAAGGTGTACTGCTTACCTGCTTCAAGCTCAAGACGGTTTTCAAGAAGGGTGTCTGTATAGTGGGTGTTATTATTGATGACCACTTTATCAACGGTAATTTCATCACCATATCGCAGTTCACGTCGGACATTCTGTTTCTGTTCAATATAGTGTTGATAGTCTGCCGTGGATAGGCTCAGTTTCTGCAACTCTGCTTTCCTCGCCATCGTTGCCTGATAACCTTTTTCAAATGCCTGCGGCATTTTATCAAACTCAGTGGTCTCCATATCGCCAACATCAGGCTGCAAGAAAAAGTCTTTGTCTGTTAGTAATTCAGCCTGACGCGCTGTCGTACTGCGGACCAAATAGTTGGAAAGTTGGTCTGCCACCGTAAGGAACGTGGTGAAGTCTTCTTCATTTTTGTATTCCGTACCGATATCAACCGCGATAACAATATCAGCCCCCAAGTCACGCGCAACGTCTACTGGCATATTGTTCGTAACGCCACCATCCACCAACATCTGACCATTGAGTTGGTAAGGAGGCAGTGCGCCGGGAACCGACATACTGGCCATCATGGCATCAACCAGATAGCCCTGACTGATCACAACTGGTTTCAGTTCAATAATATCGGTCGCGACAGAACGGTAGGGAATGGCGAGATCATCAAAAGAATCAAATGGAGGTAAATTGCCCGACGTTTCACGGAGCAATTTAAGCATTCCCTGCCCCTGTACGATCCCACGACTAGCTCGAATCTCCCCCCAGCGTAAACCAAGGTCAGTGGTTAACTGATATCTATCTTCGTATTCCTTGTCCTGTACTTTTCGCTGACTACGGTCGACTCGATCTCGATAACCACTGTTCCAGTCAACGGTATCAATGAAAGACTCGATTTCATCGGCGCTCATACCGGTCGCATACAAGCCCCCTACATAAGAGCCCATACTGGTACCAGTGATTACATCAACAGGCACCCTTAGTTCTTCGAGCGCTTTTAGCACACCAATATGCGCTGCGCCTTTCGCGCCTCCACCGGCTAAAACAACTGCTACTTTGGGCCGCGTATCAGGTTGCGGCTCTGTCTGTGCTATCGCATTAAAGGCAACGCTTCCAAACAAGCATAATAGGAGGCCTGCTAATTTTTTCACGATACAAATCCCTTTCTACAGTCGTTTTAACGTTTATACTGACAGACTTAATCAGCGTAAAGTACTAATATTCAACACCATGCGTGTTACCAACTAAATAATTTCTGTAACCATTGTTTAGGCTGGCTATCACACTGCTGCTTCATTGCGCCATTGATGTCCCACACTGGCAATGTAAACTCGTTTCCACAATCCAAATCCAGACTACCCTGAGCCGTTTTAGCAAAACCAAGCGTACTGATTCCCTGAGGCCAAGGTAGGGTTAACTTTTCAGGAATACGGTGCTCTAGGTACTCAGCGTAAACTCGCAATGCACCACTTGAACCGGTTAACTTCGTCGGTTTGTTGTCATCTCGGCCTAACCAAATCGTGGTCACTTCTCGCCCATCGACGCCGACAAACCAACTGTCTCGAGTATCGTTACTGGTTCCGGTTTTTCCTGCTAACGCCGCCCAGCCAAACTGGCTGTTGAGATGACGCCCTGTTCCTTCCAAGACGCCTCGCTTCATTGCGTATGTCGTTAACCACGCGGCCTGCTGATCAACGGTTTGTGACACTTTCGGTAATGACTGGTACAGCACATTCCCTTCCAAATCAATCACGGACCGCAAGGCTGACAGCTGGGCTTGTTTTCCCGAGTTAGTCAGCGTTTGGTACATCTGCGCGACTTGAAATGGCGTTAACGTAAATGAACCAAGAAACATCGACGGAACCGGACGAATTTCATTCTTGTCTACGCCAAGTTTTTCCAACGTGTTGACCACATTGGCGATACCAACCTGCATCCCTAGCTCGACCGTAGGTACATTGAGCGACTTAGCTAAAGCGATATACAAAGGCACATCACCACGGAACTGACGGTCATAATTTCTAGGCGACCAGACATCACCTTTACTGCCTTTCAAGCTAATCGGTTTATCGTGCAGCGTCGTGGCCAGATTGTATTTCTCTGGTTGTTCCAATGCCGTGAGGTAAACCGCAGGCTTGGCTAATGAACCAATTTGTCGGCTGGCATTCAAAGCTCGGTTGAAGCCATCGTAACCGGTTCGTTTCCCTCCGACCATGGCTCGTATTTCCCCTGTGTGCCTGTCGACAGCGACAGCTGCGCCTTCAAGAGATTTACCCGCCACATCAGCAAGTTGCGGAATTTTCTTTGCGATTGCTCGTTCAAGTTCTTGCTGAGAAACAGGATCCAATGATGTAAATACACGTAAGCCGATATCTGACTGAAATGCATCCCCTGCCTTCTGTTCTAGTTCAATCTTCAACTGCTGAAAATAAGCGGGTTGGCGGCTGGCAATTTTCGGATTGTCCTGAATATCAAGGGGGCGACTTGCCGCCATATCATACTGTTCTGCCGTGAGAATGTTTTGCTGCATCATTAGGCGTAACACTAAATCTCGACGCTCTTTCGCACGCTCAGGAAAGCGCACCGGATTGTAGTAGGAAGGACCTTTTACCATGCCCACCAGCAGAGCAAGCTGGTCAATGCGCAGTTCTTGGATCGGCTGACCAAAGTAAAGTCGCGAAGCAAGACCAAAGCCATGAATCGCCTCGCCGCCACTTTGACCGAGATAAACCTCGTTCAGATACGCCTCTAGTATGCGATCTTTGCTGTAGCGATAATCCAGAATCAAAGCAATGTAGGCTTCTCGAACTTTACGCCATAAGGTTCGATCACTGGATAGAAAAATATTCTTGGCCAACTGCTGAGTCAGAGTACTGCCACCCTGCACAGTTCTGCCCGCCTTTACGTTAGCAACCATCGCTCGTGCAATCGCAACAGGCGAAACGCCATCATGTTGGTAAAAGTTGCGATCTTCTGTGACGAGTAGGGCATCCACCATGACTTCTGGGAACTGGTCTCGACGCAAAAACAGCCGCTGTTCATCGTGGTTTTTCTCCAACATACCAAGCATTTTCGGCTCAATACGTAAGTAGCCTAAATCGCCTTTCTTTTCTAGTGATTGAATGCGCTCTAGCTGGCTTGAAGAGAAATGGAGCATCACATGACGATCAGGCTCTGGACCATCACTAAATTCAAATGGTCGACGAATCACTTCAATTTTTGTCGAAGAAGAAGAGTACTCACCAGGGTAGCGAGGTTGGCGGACTTTGCGGTAATTGAGCACGTCTAACTCATTGCGCACTTCTTGAATCGTAATATCTTCGCCCGGAGCCAAGTTAAGGATTCGCGCATAAACCACAGTAGGCAAATCAAATAATTGCCCTTCAAAGCGTTGTTTAACCACACTATCTAGATAGATACCAACAAACAGCAACAAAGCGAAGCCAGCTAAGCCGACCTTCCAGCTAATGCCCCATAATGTTTTCAGCCACCTACGTTGGGGCGGCTTACTAGGCTTACGCTGAGGCGATTTCGCGCTTCGTTTACCAGATGGCTTCTTGGCGGTTGTGGATGTTTTTGCCTTACTGGTTGTGGTGGTATTTTTCTTGGTCATGAGTTCAATTGTCGTTTTGTTTTCGTTGTCGCTACATGGTTAGCGGGATCATCAGGCCAAACGTGTTTTGGGTAGCGACCTTTCATCTCTTTTTGCACTTCGATATAAGCACCCGCCCAAAAGCTAGCAAGATCTCGGGTCACTTGCAGAGGTCGCTGCGCCGGAGAGAGTAGTTCCAACACTAAACGCTTCCTGCCCTGTGCTATTTCTGGAGAAGCCTGCTCACCAAATACTTCTTGCATTCGTACTGATAACACGGGTTCCTGACCTTGCTGATAGCGAATTTTTTTCTTGCTGCCTGTCGGCAACTGGTAATGCGTTGGTAGCCATTTATCAATGTCTTGGTTCAGTGGCCAACCTAAATACGCCAATAACGCCGCTTCTAATTCGACTTTGCTTAACGCTTTAACCGATCCAATCCCATTGAGATATGGTTCTAACCACTGCTCTAAATTGTCTAACAGTGCGTTGTCTGTTAACTCCGGCCACGCTTGCTCTGGCAACCATTCTTGACCGCAACGCACTCTTTCCAGTAACTCAAGGCTGTGTGGCGTCCAATTTAATACCGAAAGACCGTTACGACGAATGAAATTAAGTAAAGCTTGCGTCATTTTTTCGCGAGGTGGCTCAGGCAATGCTTTCCTCTCTACCACTAAGCGACCAAGTTTACGCTGTTGTTCAGCAATAAGTCGCCCTTTCTGCTCATCCCAGTCAACAACCTCTTGCTCCACAAACAGATCGGGAAAGAGATTGTGTAAAACAAACATATCCAGTTCGACAGCAGAATAAATCATTGAAGAGTCAGACTGGCTGCGCATCAGGTCGATAACCACCAAATACTCACTTGCAGCCAGCTTTTCAACCTCTTGCAGTTCAGCACCATGTCCATTGGCAAGAATAAATCGTCCCTGCTGATGACTTCTCGCTTGGGCGATTCGGTCAGGAAACGCGGTGGCCAACAAAGGAGCCACCAGTGACTCATCAAGCGCCGCGAGTTCAAACCGACACCCAAGTCTATTGGCAAGCGTATTTGCACGTTGTAGAACGACTTTCTGTCGGCTATGGCGGCCTTCTTTTAAGCGATGAACACTATGCATAAAGTTAATCGTGTTTCGCTCAGGGTCTTCCAACAGTGCGACAACAGCAATTGCTGTCGCCTGTGAATGCTCGGCTCGGGCAATAAGGCTTGCCATTCTCGGATCTAATCCTAATATTGCAGCCAGTGAGCCTGATTCCGTCAGTTGGCCTTTTTCATCCAATAAGTTGAGCTGACGCAATAACCCTTTTGCCTGACTGATTGCGCTCGAAGGCGGCACATCCAGCCAGCTTAACTCCGCAGGGTTCTGGGTTCCCCACTGAGCCAACTCTAAAACTAAATTTGATAAGTCGGAATGAAGAATCTCAGCTTGGGGAACGTAGGGCTGTTGCGCGAGCTGAGCTTCGCTGTATAGGCGGACACAAATACCTGATTCGATACGTCCGGCACGTCCTGCTCTCTGCTCTGCCGAAGATTGGGAAATACGAACTTGCTGGAGCCTTGTAATACCACTTTTCAAATCAAATTTGGCTACTCGCTCCAACCCTGAATCGACCACCAGTCTGATCCCTTCGATTGTCAGGGAGGTTTCAGCAATATTGGTCGCTAACACCACTTTTCTTTTACCTTGTTGACAAGGTTCGATAGCGGCTTGCTGCTGTGCAAAATCTAACTGACCATATAATGGACAGACCTGAATATCGTCGGCGAGGTTATGCAAACGCTCTTCAACGCGTTTGATGGCAGAAACCCCTGGTAAAAACGCAAGTAAAGAGCCGGTTTCTTTCGCCATAAGAGAGGTAATCTGTTTGGCCATCAGATCCTCGAGTCGCTCATTTGGTTTCGCTGGCTGATAATGATACTCAACAGGGTAGCTTCGCCCATGAGATTCAATATAAGTCGCAAGGGGAAGCAATTGACTTAACGCATTTTGGTCTAATGTTGCAGACATCACGACCAGTTTAAGATCTTCACGCAGTGCATCCTGAATTTCCAAACAGAAAGCCAGCGCAGTGTCTGCATGGATACTGCGCTCATGGAACTCATCAAAAATGATCAAATCGATACCCGTTAACTCCGGATCCGATTGAATCATTCGCGTCAGAATCCCTTCCGTCACCACTTCTAACTGAGTATTCGTACTCGTTTTGTTCTCGCCTCGAACACGATAACCCACCCGTTGCCCCACACTTTCACCCAATTGGTTAGCCAAATAACGGGCGATATTGCGTGCTGCAAGCCGTCTTGGTTCCAACATAACAATTTTTCCTTCCACCGCTCGTTCGAGAAGCAGTTGCAAAGGAAAATAGGTCGATTTACCGGCTCCTGGAGCAGCTTTAAGGATCAATTGCGAGCTTGAGCGAACACCAGAGAGTAAATCTGGCATCACGCCTTGAATAGGCAGTTGTGACAATGGGAAGGCCTTATGGTGTAATGATGCAAATATTGTACATAAATCCAGTTGTAAATGAAGTTTGAACCTATACTTGAGCCTGCTGTCCTCATTAGGCGCTATAAACGCTTTTTAGCGGATATCACTTTACCTGATGGTAGTGAACGAACCATTCACTGCGCCAACACTGGCGCTATGACGGGTTGCGCCACTCCGGGAAATAAAGTTTGGTACTCGACCTCAGCCAATCCTAAACGCAAGTACCCAAATAGCTGGGAGTTGAGTGAGACGCAAGCGGGTCATCGCATCTGCATTAATACCGCTCGCGCTAACCAATTGGCAGTCGAAGCGATAAAGTCTGGGGTGATAACTGAACTTCAAGAGTACGACCAACTTCAAACTGAAGTAAAATATGGCAATGAAAATAGCCGGATTGATATCTTGCTCAACGCTAAAAATAAACCAAAATGCTATATAGAGGTAAAAAGCGTCACCTTATTGGATAAGGACAAATTAGGCCAAGGCTATTTCCCTGATGCAGTGACCACTAGAGGTCAAAAACATTTGAGAGAGCTGGCTCAGATGGCTCAAAATGGAAGCAGAGCTGTACTTTTATTCACTGTTTTACATTCAGGTATTGAAAAAGTATCTCCTGCCCACCATATAGACGCCGACTATTCACAATTACTTAAATATGCACAAGAACAAGGGGTGGAAATCCTGTGCTATAAAGCACAACTTTCACACCATGAGATAAAGCTGGTTAAGGCGCTAGATTTCAGCCATTAACAAACAAAAGTGATGTAACCTTCACATTGACAGTAAGTTTACTCACCAGTATTTGCCTCACAAGATTCTTTTTGCTATAGATACCCGCCTTAAAATAAACTGCGAGCGCAGTTGACTAGGTGTTAGTAGGAGATGCTGCATGCCAGAATCAAAGAAAAAAGCGCTAGGCATCCTAGCCATTGCAGGGGTTGAGCCATACCAAGAGAAAGCAGGTGAAGAATACATGTCACCTGAGCAGATGGCTCATTTTACAAAAATTCTGTCCGCTTGGCGCAACCAGCTCAGGGAAGAAGTTGATCGCACTGTACACCACATGCAGGATGAAGCAGCAAACTTTCCAGATCCAGTTGACCGCGCGTCTCAGGAAGAAGAGTTCAGCTTAGAACTACGCAACCGTGATCGTGAGCGTCGTCTAATCAAGAAAATTGAAAAAACTCTTAATAAGATTGAAGAAGATGATTTTGGCTTCTGTGAATCTTGTGGCGTTGAAATCGGTATCCGTCGTCTAGAAGCACGCCCAACGGCTGACCTTTGTATTGACTGTAAAACTCTTGCAGAAATCAAAGAGAAGCAAATGCAAGGCTAATTACGGCTTTGTTATGACTACTGAAGGGAGCCTTGGCTCCCTTTTTGGTTTGTTATACCTATTAGCGCAATAATACTATGAGTTACATCGGTCGCTTCGCCCCATCCCCTTCAGGACCTCTTCATTTTGGTTCACTGATCGCTGCGCTTGGCAGTTACTTTCAAGCAAAATCTAACCAAGGTAAATGGCTAGTTCGAATTGAAGATTTAGATCCCCCACGCGAAATGCCGGGCGCTAGCCGCCTGATTTTGGAAACGCTGGAGGCATACCACCTTCACTGGGATGGAGAGGTCGTTTACCAAAGTCAACGTCATTCACTTTACCAACAACAGATTGATCGTTGGTTAGACTCTGGCCAAGCGTATTTTTGCCATTGCACACGCAAGCAAATTAAAGAGTTAGGTGGCTTTTACACTGGTACTTGCCGCGATCTTAAACTCACTAGTAGTGAACAATGTGCCGTTCGTCTGCGAATGTCTCATCCCGTGTATCAGTTTGAAGATAGACGCCACGGTATACTCAACATTCCAACTGCTCTGGCAGATGAAGATTTTATTATAAAGCGACGAGATGGCTTATTTGCGTACAACCTTGCTGTAGTATTAGATGATATTGACCAAGGGGTGACGGAAGTCGTCAGAGGGGCAGATCTGATTGAGCCAACCGGAAGACAAATCACCTTATATCAAATGCTTGATGCTAAACCTGTAAACTATTTGCATCTGCCTTTAGCGCTTGATAATAATGGACAAAAATTGTCCAAACAAAATCATGCGAAAGCCATTGATAACCAGAATCCTAAGCCAGCACTCATCGATGCTATGACATTCTTAGGGTTTGATATTGATGAAGAAATTAGTACTGCGAGCTTAGATGAAATCATCCTTTGGGGGATAGAGAATTGGCACTTATCACAACTGCCTTCATCGACTGAGATCACACCAATATTCTCAAACCGCTCGCTGTAAGCTATTATTAGCCGCAAATTCGCCCCTTATGGGCCTAAGAAATTAAACTCAAGCAAGGTTGGCTTGACCAATTATTGCCATATGCACATGAATAAAAACGATTATACACCCGGCGAAACAGGAAAATTTTCTGAGCTCGCTCTAAATATTATTACTCGCCAAGAGCACAATATCTCGCGCAAACAGATCAGTGATAATGCATTGAAGGTGCTATACCGTCTTCATGGTGCAGGCTTCGACGCATATCTTGTCGGAGGCGGTGTTCGAGACTTGCTGCTTTCTCAGCAGCCGAAAGATTTCGACATCGCGACCAATGCAACCCCTGAACAAATCAGACAGCTTTTTAAAAACTGCCGTCTCATTGGCCGCCGTTTCCGTCTAGCGCATATTATGTTTGGTCGCGACATTATCGAAGTGGCGACCTTCCGAGGCCACCACCAAGAACCTAGTAAAAACGTTTCTCAGCAATCAAAAGAAGGCATGCTTTTGCGTGACAACGTCTATGGCACCATAGATGAAGATGCTGAACGCCGCGACTTTACCGTCAACGCAATGTATTACAACATCAGCGATTACTCTATCCACGATTACGCACGTGGTATCGAAGATTTAGAGGATAAACTCATTCGCCTGATTGGTGATCCTGATACCCGTTACCGCGAAGATCCAGTGCGTATGCTGCGTGCGATCAGATTTGCGGTAAAACTGGACTTCGATATTGAAGAAGACACCGCAGCTCCGATAGAAGAACTGGCAACATTACTGCAAGAGATCCCTGCTGCACGACTCTATGAAGAGTCCCTTAAAATGCTTCAGTCTGGCCATGGCCTAGAAACTTATCATCTGATGCGTGAATACAACCTTTTCCAACAGCTTTTCCCGACCATTGCTGAGTTCTTCACTGAAGATTACTCATCGCAAACTGAGCAAATGCTGGATCTCGTGCTCGATTCTACTGATCAGCGTATCGAAGAAGGTAAACGCATCAACCCTGCATTTATGTTTGCAGCCATGCTGTGGTATCCACTGCAAGAGAAAGCCAAACAGCTGATGGAAAAGCGCAATCTCTCGTTCTACGATGCGATAATGGAAGCAAGCAACTTTGTACTTGATGATCAAGTTCGAACAATTGCGATCCCACGCCGCCACACCGCGACTATCCGCGAAATTTGGCAGCTCCAGCTGCGTATGCCACGTCGTAATGGCAAACGCGCATTTCGTCTAATGGAACTTAACAAGTTCCGTGCTGGCTACGACTTCCTCGAAATGCGAGGTGAAGTGGAACAAGGTGAAACCGCACAGTTAGCCAAATGGTGGGAAACGTTCCAGAACGCTGGTCGCAATATGCGCCAAGCTATGGTGGCAGATCTTGACGCTTCAATCGAAGGTCAACCTAAACAGCGCCGTCGTAAGAACTACCGCAAGAAGAAGCCTAAGGCATAACAATGATCACTGTTTTTATCGCACTAGGCAGTAATCTTAGTGATCCTGTCTCTCAAGCGAATGCGGCAATTGATGCCTTAAAACAACTCCCTAAGTCCGAGTTTATCCAAACCTCATCGCTGTACAGCAGTACACCGATGGGGCCTCAGGATCAACCTGACTACATCAACGCAGTTGTCGAAATTAAAACCGAATTAACGCCTCTTGAACTACTCGATTGCACACAAACAATTGAACTAGAGCAAGGGCGTGTCCGTAAAGAAGAACGCTGGGGCCCAAGAACCTTAGATCTCGATTTGATTCTTTATGGCAATGAGGTGATTGATTCCGAGCGTTTGGTCGTTCCTCATTATGGAATGAAAGAGCGTGAATTCGTGCTCTACCCGCTCGCAGAAATCGCACCAAATTTAACCCTCCCATGTGGGACCAGACTGGAAGACTTACTTAAAGTCGTTGAGCAAAACGGTCTGCGTATTTGGCAATCATAGCCAACTCCTGTAAGGAAAAATCATGAAAAAAATTACTATTAGCGACTTGATGAAATGGAAGCAAGAAGGTCGTAAATTTGCCACTTCTACCGCTTACGATGCGAGCTTTGCTCAGTTATTTGAAAGCCAAGAGATGCCGGTGCTGCTAGTCGGTGACTCACTAGGAATGGTTTTACAAGGCACTCGTGACACACTACCAGTGACTGTCGATGATATTGCCTACCACACGCGCTGTGTGCGTGCTGGCAGCCCAAACTGCCTACTAATGGCAGATATGCCATTTATGAGCTATGCCACGCCTGAACAAGCTTGTGAGAGCGCGGCTGCTTTAATGCGTGCTGGCGCCAATATGGTCAAAATTGAAGGTGGCGACTGGTTAGTCGACACAGTGAAAACACTCACAGAGCGTGCCGTTCCTGTCTGTGCACACCTCGGCCTAACGCCACAGTCAGTCAACATCTTTGGTGGCTTCAAAGTTCAAGGTCGTGAGCAAGACAAAGCGGATCGCATGGTACGTGATGCACTTGCACTACAAGAGGCAGGGGCTCAAATCATCCTACTTGAGTGTGTACCGCAAGAACTTGCAGCGCGCATCACCGAAGTGTGTGAAGTACCAGTGATCGGCATCGGTGCGGGTAATGTGACTGACGGCCAGATCTTAGTAATGCACGATATGTTCGGCATTTCAGCTAACTACATGCCAAAATTCTCGAAAAACTTCCTTGCTGAAACGGGTGATATGCGCAGCGCTGTCGCTAAGTACAAGCAAGATGTTGAAAGCGGTGCCTTCCCTGACGAAGCACATACAATCGCCTAAGGAATGATAGCCATGCAAACTTTTGCTGAAATTTCCGCTCTGCGTGAGCAAATCAAACAGCACAAACGTGATGGCCGCAAAGTTGCGTTTGTACCAACTATGGGTAACCTCCATGAAGGTCACCTTACGTTAGTCCGTAAGGCTCGCGAGAATGCGGACATCGTTGTTGTTAGCATCTTCGTAAACCCAATGCAGTTTGATCGTGCTGATGACCTCAACAACTATCCACGCACGTTAGATGATGACTTAAGCAAGTTAACGACCGAAGGCGTTGATTTGGTCTTTACCCCGACTCCAGAGATTATCTATCCTCTGGGAATTGAGAATCAGACCACTGTTGAAGTCCCTGGCCTGTCTAATATTCTTGAAGGTGCATCTCGTCCAGGGCATTTCCGTGGCGTCGCGACCGTTGTCACCAAGTTATTCAATATCGTCCAACCCGACGTTGCTTGTTTTGGTGAAAAAGACTTCCAGCAACTCGCCATTATTCGCAAAATGACTGAAGACTTGGCTCTGGATACCGAAATCATTGGCGTACCAACCGTTCGTGAAATGGATGGACTGGCAATGAGCTCACGCAATGGCTTACTCACGATTGACGAACGCCAACGAGCCCCAGTTCTGGCACGTACGATGCGTTGGATCAGTAGCGCCATTCGTGGTGGCCGCGATGACTACGCGTCTGTAATTGAAGATGCCAGCGATCAGTTACGCGCTGCCGGGCTACACCCAGATGAAATCTTCATTCGCGACGCCCGTACACTTCAAGTGGTATCCGCTGAAACCACGCAGATCGTTATCTTGATGTCTGCGTTCTTAGGTAAAGCACGCCTGATTGATAATCAAGTGGTGGAAATCTCAGTTGAGAGCAAAGAAGAAGATCCGTCTGAATCGACTTCGATCTCGGCGGAATAACTAAATCTCCCCCCAAAAAAAGGGTTGGCATTTAAGCCAACCCTTTTTTGTTATCTTACTCTTTAGCTTCTCAAGCCAATTCCTCGTGTCACTAGATAATGTGCAACGCCGTATAGCAGGACGACAAAAACACCAAGAACACAGAATGAAGTGACTATACCGACATCAGAGACACCGAGAAAGCCATAACGGAATGCGTTTACCATGTAGACGATTGGGTTGATCTTCGACACCCCCTGCCAAAACTCTGGTAGCAAGCTGATGGAGTAAAACACACCACCAAGATAGGTCAGTGGAGTCAACACAAAGGTTGGAATGATCGAAATATCGTCGAAGGTTTTAGCATAGACCGCATTGATCAAACCGCCCAATGCAAAGACTACTGAGGTCATAAATACCGTTGCGATGATAATGCCCCAGTGATCAACTTGGAGATCAACAAAAAACAATGACACAAAAGTAACGATCGTACCAACCAATAAACCACGCACGACCCCGCCCATCACAAAGCCTAAAATGATCACATAATTTGGTACTGGCGCGACCAACAACTCTTCTATATTTCTCTGAAACTTCGCACTAAAGAAAGAGGAGGCCACGTTAGAATATGAGTTGGTAATCACCGACATCATGATCAATCCCGGGACGATATATTCCATATAGCTGAAACCATTCATTTCACCAATTCGCGAACCAATTAGGCTACCGAAAATGATGAAGTACAAGGTCATCGTAATGGCGGGTGGCACCAGTGTTTGTACCCAGATACGAGTAAAACGGTTAACCTCTTTAGTCAGCAGGCTACAAAATGCAGTCCAATATAAACGATACATATTATTGGCTCCCCACTCGTACAATACTGACAAACAACTCTTCAAGACGATTGGCTTTGTTACGCATCGACAGCACCTTAATACCCTGCTCCGATAGCTGAGAAAATATGCCATTCAATCCCTGAGTTTTCTCTATTTCGATCTCTAACGAGTCATTAGAAAAAATCTGAGTCTTCACACCCTGCAACTCTGGTTGTGCCGAGCCTTCTTCAAGATCAAGAATAAATGTCTCCACATCCAGTTTGCTCAGTAGCGCCTTCATGGTGGTGTTTTCGATCAGTTCACCTTTATTGATGATCCCAATGTTACGGCACAACATTTCAGCTTCTTCTAGATAGTGAGTCGTTAGAATGATAGTGATCCCCTGCTCTTGATTGATTTCTTTCAGGAACTCCCACATTGAACGGCGTAGTTCAATATCGACACCCGCAGTAGGTTCATCCAGAATCAATAGCTGAGGTTCGTGCATAAGAGCCCTAGCGATCATTAAACGTCGCTTCATCCCGCCAGACAAATTTCGTGAACGTTCGCTACGTTTTTCCCACAGATCGAGCTTAGATAAATACTTTTTTGCTCTCTCTTTGGCTACGGATTTTGACACACCATAGTAACCAGCCTGCTGAAGCACTATCTGTTCAACGGTTTCAAACTGATTAAAATTGAATTCTTGTGGCACAAGACCGAGGTTCTGTTTGGCTAGCTCAAGATCTTTATCAATATCAAAGCCAAACACTTTTACCTGACCAGAACTCTTATTAACCAATGATGATATGACTCCGATCGTGGTCGATTTTCCGGCACCATTTGGACCTAGTAAGGCGTAAAAATCACCTTTTTTGACATTTAAGCTAATGCCTTTTAGCGCTTCAAGTCCACCCGCGTAAGTCTTGCGGAGCTGCTCAATTTCTAATGCATACATAAGTTACGACTGCCATTGCTTTGCGTATTCGAAATTTAGTTTATCGTTGAATGACGATGATTACAATTAAACCTTTCGAATATTTTGGAAATAATATTTACCTAACTTAGCCACAAACAAAAACGCCACCGAACGAGGTCGGTGGCGCTTTTTTTACTCTAAAACATCAGACTTATATCGCTTCGTCCTGATGTTCATCACTTCCCACATGCTTCACTGCGGCTTTTAATGCTTCATAGCGGAATTTATAAGTGTTCCCTTCTGGCACTAAATCAATGACGTGGAATTTATCCAATTGTTGGCGTGTCTGTTCATTCGGACACAGCAAGTAAACCTGACATTTAGCATCCAATGCGTCCTTGATAGCGTTTTCCAGTGCCAGTCCCACCGTAACATCAATCATTGGTACATCGGTCAAGTCTAGGATCATGACTTCATAATCAGAAATGCTGCTATGTTGACGCGAAATTGCCTTAGATACACTGAAAATCATCGGTCCAGACAAGTAGAAAAAGAGAACCTTACCATTCGCTTTATCCAACAAGCCTCGTTCACTGTCGGTTAAAGGCACATCATCTTCATCTGCATCACTGATGGCTTTCACTTGTCTTGCTTGCTCACGGCTTAAACGCTCAATAATAATAATATTGGAGATAAATACACCCAGTCCGACAGCTGCAATCAAATCAACGAATACAGTCAGCAGCATGACACCGTACATGATCGCCATACCAGAAAAACTGACTTTGTGCGCGCGTTGGATAAAACTCCAATCTAAGATATTGAAACCGACATAGACGGCAATACCGGCTAGCACCGCCATTGGAATTGGCTCAGTCAAACCACCCGCGACAAGAACCACCAGTGCCAACATCAGAGCACGAATCACACCAGATAACGGAGAGCGTGCACCAACTTGGATGTTGGTAACCGTTCCCATTGTTGCTCCTGCACCAGGCAGAGCGCCAAACAGACCTGAGATCATGTTTGCCAAACCTTGGCCACGAAGCTCTTTATCTGAGTCATGTTCTTTACGCGTTAAGGAGTCACCAATGACCGCTGTCAGCAAGGTGTCAATACAGCCTAAAGTACCCAGCACTAAGGCATCGATCACCATCTCAGTAAACATCGCCGAATCAATCTGAGGGATCACCAAAGAAGGCAGTCCTGCTGGGATCTCACCAATGCGACGGATGGCATCGGTATCAAATAGAATGACGGAAAGTAAGGTCACAACGATCAGTGCGACTAATTGAGCTGGAACATACTTACGATAATGTTTAGGAAAGAAGAACAGAATCGCTAGGGTCAGCAAACCAAGAAACAGCTCGCTAAATCTCATGTTAGCAACCGTTTCTGGCAACGCAGAAAGCGTTCCCATTACGCCACCGGATGGGGCGGCATGACCGAGTAGTGGAGAGAGTTGGAGAATAATTAATATAACGCCAATTCCCGACATAAAGCCGGAGATCACGCTATATGGCATTAAAGTGACATATTTTCCAAGCTTCAACGTACCGAGTAAAATTTGGAATGCACCTGCCATCATAACAACAGTAAACGTCATTGCCATACCGGTTTCTGGGTACTTCGCCACCATACTGGTGAGTACCGCTGTCATGATAACCGTCATAGGACCGGTAGGTTCAGAGATCAGTGTGTTTGATCCACCAAACAAGGCCGCAAATAAGCCGACCATGATGGCTCCCCAAAGGCCAGCCTCAGCACCCGCTCCTGAAGCGACACCGAAAGCAAGTGCTAACGGTAAAGAAATAATGGCGGTTGTCACACCACCAAACAAATCCCCTCTGAGATTTATATCTTCAAAACGACTCGCGAACACAACTTTGCTCCATGCTTATTACTCAACATTACCCACAGACACCGTCGGTGGTGACGCCACTGTGGTTATGTATTGGCATTACAACGTCTTACTCTAAAGTCACATCCATCTATGCTCGTTCTTAGACGGCATAACCTTAGAATTTGTAGGCAAAAATGACGCTAAATGCTGCGAAATAGCGCTATTTACATCATGTTATCAAATGTTATCGAGTAGAGATAAGTGTTAATCGCATCCTATAACTCATACTTTATAACCATTTGTTAGGATAACGACTAAGTTTATGATTTTTGGCACTCAAACACGTCAGATGAGTACCTTTTTGGCCAATTTAACTAGGAAGGAAATTGTAACATTGTGTATAGTGGTGCAAGTATATTTTAAAGGTTGTGAAGAAATGCCGGAAATTAAACAGCTATTTGAAAACAATTCCAAATGGTCAGAATCGATTAAAGCAGAACGTCCCGAATACTTTGCGAAGTTAGAAGAAGGCCAAAGCCCAGGCTTTCTTTGGATTGGTTGCTCAGATAGTCGCGTACCCGCAGAACGTCTTACCGGACTTTACTCGGGGGAGTTGTTTGTTCACCGAAATGTCGCCAATCAGGTAATACACACCGACCTCAACTGCCTCTCTGTCGTCCAATATGCCGTCGATGTGCTCAAAGTTAAGCACATTATCGTTTGTGGTCACTACGGTTGTGGTGGTGTTAACGCTGCGATTGACAACCCACAACTCGGTCTTATCAATAACTGGTTACTGCATATTCGAGATCTCTACTTCAAGCACCGTAATTATTTAGATGCCATGCCTGTAGATAAGCGTGCTGACAAATTGGGCGAAATCAATGTCGCGGAGCAGGTTTATAATCTGGGTAACTCCACTATCTTGCAAAACGCTTGGGAGCGTGGACAAGAAGTCGAAATTCATGGCGTGGTCTATGGTATCGGTGATGGCAAACTCGAGTATTTAGGGGTTCGCTCCAGCTCTCGGGAGTCTGTAGATACGTCATACCAGAAAGCAATGGAATCGATTCTGAACTCAGAACACCATTTACTGTGTCGTTAAGCACAACCAAAAACGCCCGCTATTGAATGCGGGCGTTTGCTTTGCGTCACTTCACCGAGTTTTACTTACTCTTGAGGTACAACTTTGCCAATGTATGGTAGGTGACGGTATTTCTGTGCATAGTCGATACCAACACCAACAACAAATTCGTCAGGTATTTCAAAACCAATCCACTTCACATCCACGTCAACTTCACGACGAGATGGCTTGTCTAGCAGAGTACATATTTCGATTGATTTAGGCTCACGAAGACTCAAAATCTCCTTAACCTTATTTAGCGTATTACCTGTATCAATAATGTCTTCTACAAGCAGAACATCCTTACCTTTGATGTCGTCATCAAGATCTTTAAGGATGCGAACATCACGTGAACTTTCCATCGTGTTGCCATAACTAGAAGCGGTCATAAAATCAACTTGATGAGTAAGCTCAATCGAGCGAGCCAGATCCGCCATAAATACGAATGATCCGCGTAGCAAACCAACCATGACTAGATCTTCACTACCTTGGTAGTGCTCAGTAATCTGCTTACCTAACTCTTTTACTCGCTCGCTGACTTCTTGCTCAGAAATCATTACTTCTACTGTATGTTTCATACCAATCTCGTTTTTCACGTTCTCTGTACCAGGTCAATGAATGACCACTTACGTACAGTCTGATGCTTTAAGGGCGTAGTTTAGCACTAGCCAGCATCAAGGAAAAACGTTTGCCTAAAATAATGATCGATAAATTTAATGTTTCAGGTTGATCTTTAGCACGACATTAACAAAAGTGATTATAAAATAAGCAGAAATCGTTGACCTGACACATATGCACCATTACACTCATAGAGCGTCATGCAATTTATAAAATACTAAAATAGGGCAAAGCCCAGACAATTATATTAACAACTCATTTGGCAAGGAAATTAACTATGGACTCTATAGCTAAAAGACCGCGTACGCGTCTATCACCGCAAAAACGTAAGCAGCAATTAATGGAAATCGCTCTCGAAGTGTTTGCACGTCGTGGCATCGGGCGTGGTGGTCACGCTGATATTGCTGAAATTGCACAAGTCTCTGTCGCTACCGTTTTTAACTATTTCCCTACTCGCGAAGATCTTGTTGATGATGTACTTAACTACGTGGTACGTCAGTTCTCAAACTTCCTCTCAGACAATATCGATTTGGATATCCACGCGAAGGAAAACTTAAACAATCTAACCAACAATATGGTTGATTTGGTGGTTAATGACTGCCATTGGCTAAAAGTTTGGTTTGAGTGGAGCGCATCGACTCGTGATGAAGTGTGGCCACTGTTTGTGACTACCAACCGTACTAACCAGCTATTAGTAAGAAATATGTTTGTTAAAGCGATCGAACGTGGTGAAGTATGTGAACAGCATGAACCTGCACATCTGGCTACGTTATTCCACGGAATCTTCTATTCACTGTTTGTTCAAGCCAACCGAATTCAAGATGAAGTGGTTATGTCTCGATTGACACAAAGCTACCTTGATATGCTTTGTATCTACAACCATGCTGAGAATGCATAATTTTTACGAGTAAATGTTAAAGGCCTACCCTTTGTTGAGTAGGCCTTTTTTCTGTCTTGGCGAAATCGAACAATAAAAAAACCGCTGAACAATCAGCGGTTTTTTAGCGTCTCTACGAAAAATTACTTTTTCTTTTTCGCTTTAGGGTTTGGTAGGTCAGTGATAGTACCTTCAAACACTTCCGCTGCTAGACCCACAGACTCGTGTAGAGTTGGGTGAGCATGGATAGTTAGAGCGATATCTTCCGCATCACAACCCATCTCGATAGCTAGACCGATTTCACCTAGTAGCTCGCCACCGTTAGTACCAACGATAGCACCACCAATTACACGGTGCGTGTCTTTATCGAAGATCAGCTTAGTCATACCATCAGAACAGTCTGAAGCGATCGCACGACCAGATGCAGCCCATGGGAATGTCGCTGTTTCGTAGTTAATGCCTTCCGCTTTCGCTTCTTTCTCAGTCTTACCAACCCACGCCACTTCTGGCTCAGTGTAAGCAATTGAAGGAATAACTTTAGGGTCGAAGTAGTGTTTCTTACCAGAAATAACTTCTGCTGCAACGTGACCTTCATGCACACCTTTGTGAGCAAGCATTGGTTGACCAACAATGTCACCGATCGCGAAGATATGAGGAACGTTAGTGCGCATCTGCTTATCGACTTTGATGAAGCCACGCTCGTCAATTTCTAGACCCGCTTTCTCACCATCAATCAATAGACCATTTGGAACACGACCGATAGCAACAAGAACAGCATCGTAACGCTCAGCTTCTGCTGGCGCTTTCTTACCTTCCATTGAAACGTAGATACCGTCTTCTTTCGCTTCAACCGCTGTCACTTTCGTTTCTAGCATTAGGTTGAACTTGTTCTTCACACGCTTGGTGTAAACTTTAACGATGTCTTTATCTGCCGCTGGGATAACTTGGTCGAACATCTCTACGACGTCTACCTTAGAGCCAAGAGACTGGTATACCGTACCCATTTCTAGACCGATGATACCACCACCCATAATCAGTAGTTTTCCTGGTACTTCTTTCAGCTCTAGAGCATCCGTTGAATCCCAGATACGTGGATCTTCGTGTGGAATGAATGGCAATTTGATAGGACGAGAGCCTGCTGCGATGATAGCGTTGTCAAAAGTAACCGTTGTTGACTCACCTTCACCTTCTACAAGAATAGTGTTAGGACCAGTGAACTTACCGTAACCATTAACAATGTTAACTTTACGCATCTTAGCCATACCGCCAAGACCACCAGTAAGTTGGTTTACAACTTTCTCTTTCCAGATACGAATTTTGTTGATATCTGTTTGTGGCTCACCGAAAACGACGCCGTGTTCAGCCATCGCTTTAGCTTCTTCAATTACTTTTGAAACGTGCAGAAGCGCCTTAGATGGGATACAACCAACATTCAGACATACACCACCTAGGGTGTTGTAACGCTCGATAAGTACAGTTTCAAGACCTAAATCTGCACAACGGAATGCAGCTGAGTAACCAGCAGGACCAGAACCAAGTACAACAACTTGGGCTTTAATTTCTTTGCTCATTGTGACCTCTTGTAGTCATTATCCCTAACAGGCTGAGTGGGTATTGATTTATATGTTCAAGTCGATTTGTTTTAAACAGTTATTTTCAGACCGCCAACAGTTTACAGAGATGTTAATGGAGTGAAAAGTAAATCAATTTAGCCTGTGAGCTAGACAACAATTCGATGGGTAAAACCTTATTGAATCTAAGGTCTGCTATCAAATTGTCTGGTAATTATTATTAGCAGAGGCGGCTTAATTGCCGCCTCTTAATCGTCTATCGAATTAAAGAACTAGACGACGGATATCTGATAGTGCGCCATTTAGGAACGTAATGAAACGTGCACCTTCAGCACCATCGATCACACGGTGGTCGTATGATAGAGATAGTGGAAGTTGTAGACGCGGTTCAAATTCTTTACCGTTCCAAACTGGTTTAATTTCAGATTTAGATACACCTAGGATACCAACTTCTGGCGCGTTAACGATTGGAGTAAACGCAGTACCACCGATACCACCAAGGCTTGAAATCGTGAAACAGCCACCCTGCATATCTGCTGCAGTAAGCTTACCAGCACGTGCTTTCTTAGAAACCACCATTAGCTCTTCAGATAGCTCGTAAATGCCTTTCTTGTTCACGTCTTTAAATACAGGAACAACTAGGCCGTTTGGCGTATCTACCGCGATACCGATGTTCACGTATTTCTTCAGAATTAGGCTTTCACCATCTTCTGATAGAGACGAGTTGAACGCTGGGAACGCTTCAAGTGCTTTAGCTGCCGCTTTCATGATGAACACTAGTGGAGTGATCTTCATGCCAGAATCTTTCTTCGCTTCAATCGCGTTCTGCTCTTTACGGAATGCTTCTAGCTCAGTGATGTCTGCATTATCCCACTGTGTAACGTGAGGGATCATTACCCAGTTACGGTGTAGGTTCGCACCAGAGATCTTCTTGATACGTGATAGAGGTTGAACCTCTGTCTCACCAAACTTGCTGAAGTCAACTTTTGGCCATGGTAGTAGACCAAGAGCCGCGCCGTCACCTTTGCCAGATGCTGCTGCACCTGCGCCAGACTCAAGACGCTTAAGCGCTTCTTTAACGTAAGACTGAACGTCTTCTTTGAGGATACGGCTCTTACGACCAGTACCTTTAACCTTAGATAGGTTAACGCCAAACTCACGAGCTAGGCGACGAACAACTGGAGACGCATGTGCGTACTCGTTGTTTTCTTGGAAATCGCCAGCTGCTGCCGCTGGTGCTTCTGCTTTAGGAGCTGCCGCAGCAGGCGCTGCTGCTTGTGCTGGAGCTGCTACAGGTGCAGGCGCTGCGCCCGCCACTTCGCCTGCCGTTGTAGAGAAAATCATGATGAGTGAGCCAGTAGACACTTTGTCGCCAGCTGCAATCTTGATTTCTTTAACCGTACCCGCGAATGGTGCAGGAACTTCCATTGAAGCTTTGTCGCCTTCAACAGTGATGAGCGATTGCTCTTCTTCCACTGTATCGCCAACTGCGACCATGATTTCAGTCACTTCTACTTCGTCGCCACCAATATCAGGCACGTTCACTTCTTTTGCTGCAGAGGCTGCTGGAGCTGCTGCCACTGGAGCTTCTACTGCTGCTGGTGCCGCTGATGGAGCGCCGGCAGTTTCGAATACCATGATTAGAGAGCCAGTCGATACTTTATCGCCAGCGGCTACTTTGATCTCTTTTAGAGTACCTGCAAATGGTGCTGGAACTTCCATAGAAGCTTTGTCGCCTTCAACAGTCAGAAGAGATTGCTCTTCTTCAACACTGTCGCCAACTGCAACCATAATTTCAGTCACTTCTACTTCGTCGCCACCGATATCTGGTACGAAAACTTCTTTCAGTTCTGCCGCTGCTGCTGGAACTGGAGCCGCTTCTGCCGCAGGAGCAGGCGCAGCTTCAGCTGCACCCTCGGCTTCGACATTCTCTTCAACGAATAGCATGATTAGAGAACCAGTAGAAACCTTGTCGCCTTCTGCGATTTTGATTTCTTTAACGATACCTGCTTGAGATGCAGGAACTTCCATAGAAGCTTTATCGCCTTCAACTGTGATCAGAGACTGCTCTTCTTCAACCTTGTCGCCAACGCTTACAAGAATCTCAGTAACTTCAACCTCATCCGCACCGATGTCTGGTACATTAATTTCGATTGCCATTTCTTATCTACCTTCTCAATTAAGCGTATAGCGGGTTAGTTTTTTCAGTGTCGATGTCAAACTTAGCAATAGCTTCAACTACTACTGATTTCTCAACATCACCACGCTTAGCTAGTTCAGAGAGCGCTGCTACTACAACGTAACCTGCGTTCACTTCGAAGTGACGACGTAGGTTTTCGCGGCTGTCAGAACGACCAAAGCCATCAGTACCCAGTACTTTGTAAGACTCAGAAGGCATAAACGCACGAACTTGTTCTGCGTAGTTCTTCATGTAGTCAGTTGCTGCGATCGCTGGCTCTGTACCCATAACTTGAGCAATGTAAGGTACTTTGTCTTCTGCTTCTGGGTGCAGCATGTTGTCACGCTCTACCGCTTGGCCATCACGAGTTAGCTCGTTGAATGACGTTACAGAGAACACGTCAGATGCAATGCCGTACTCTTCACTTAGGATTGTTGCCGCTTTACGAACTTCGTTCATGATAGTACCAGAGCCCATCAACTGAACTTTAGACTTGTCACCAGCGTAAGATTCAAGCTTGTAGATACCCTTACGGATGCCTTCTTCCGCGCCTTCAGGCATCGCAGGCATCGCGTAGTTTTCGTTCATTACTGTTAGGTAGTAGAACACGTTCTCTTGCTCAGGGCCGTACATGCGACGGATACCGTCTTGCATAATAACGGCAACTTCGTATGCGAACGTTGGATCGTAAGAAATACAGTTAGGAACTGTGCCCGCCATAATGTGCGAGTGACCATCTTCGTGCTGTAGACCTTCGCCGTTCAGCGTTGTACGACCAGCAGTTGCACCTAGTAGGAAACCACGAGCTTGTTGGTCGCCAGCTAGCCATGCCATATCACCTACACGTTGGAAACCAAACATTGAGTAGTAGATGTAGAATGGGATCATTGGCAGATCGTTAGTGCTGTATGACGTTGCAGCTGCAACCCAAGATGCCATTGAACCTAGCTCATTGATACCTTCTTGAAGTACCTGACCTGATGTTGCTTCTTTGTAGTAAGAAACAATGTCGCGATCCTGTGGCGTGTAGTTCTGGCCGTGTGGGTTGTAAATACCGATCTGACGGAATAGACCTTCCATACCAAACGTACGTGCTTCATCACAGATGATAGGAACAATGTTCTTACCAATGTTTTTGTTCTTAAGCAGGATGTTAAGAGTACGAACGTAAGCCATGGTGGTAGAAATATCACGCTTCTGCTCTTCTAGTAGCGGCGCGAACTCTTCTAGCTCAGGAACTTGGAAGTCTTGAGTAAATTTAGGTAGGCGCTGAGGCGTGTAACCTTTCAATGCTTTACGACGAGCGTGTAGGTATTCGTATTCCGCTGAACCTTCTTCAAGTTTCAGGTAAGGAAGTGCCTTCACTGCTTCATCCGTTAGGATGTCTTGAAGACCTAGACGGTCACGTAGATGTAGTACGTGAGTCATATCCATCTTCTTAACTTGGTGCGCGATGTTTTTACCTTCAGCCGCTTCACCCATACCGTAACCTTTCACTGTCTTAGCTAGGATTACAGTTGGACGACCTTTAGTTTCTGCCGCGTTTTTGTATGCTGCGTAAAGCTTAGAAGACTCGTGACCACCACGCTTAAGAGCGAAGATTTCGTCATCTGTCATGTCTGCAACGAGTGCAGCTGTCTCAGGGTACTTACCAAAGAAGTGCTTACGTACGTACGCGCCATCTTTAGATTTAAATGTTTGGTAGTCACCATCTACAGTTTCGTTCATCAGCTGTAGAAGTTTACCTGTTGTATCTTTAGCAAGCAGAGCATCCCAGTTGCTACCCCAGATAACTTTAACAACGTTCCAGCCAGCGCCTTTAAATAGACCTTCTAGCTCTTGAATGATGCTGCCGTTACCCATTACAGGGCCATCTAGACGCTGTAGGTTACAGTTAACTAGGAAACATAGGTTATCTAGCTTCTCACGCGCAGCGAAAGACAATGAACCACGTGATTCTGGCTCATCCATCTCACCATCGCCTAGGAAAGCGTATACACGTTGAGCAGAAGTATCTTTCAAACCACGGCCGTCTAGGTACTTAAGGAAACGCGCTTGGTAGATCGCAGAAATTGGACCTAGACCCATAGAAACGGTAGGGAACTGCCAGAACTCAGGCATTAGTTTAGGGTGTGGGTATGATGGGATACCTTTACCGTCTACTTCTTGACGGAAGTTATCTAGCTGCTCTTCAGTTAGACGACCTTCAACGAATGCACGAGAGTAGATACCCGGTGAAATGTGACCTTGGTAGTAAACTAGATCGCCACCGTCCGTCTCGTTTGGAGCGCGGAAGAAGTGGTTGAAACATACTTCGTAGAATGCAGCAGAAGACTGGAAAGACGCCATGTGGCCGCCTAACTCAAGGTCTTTCTTAGATGCACGTAGAACGATCATGATTGCGTTCCAGCGGATGATAGAACGAATACGGCGCTCAAGTGTTGTGTCACCTGGGTAAGCGGGTTCTTGGTCTGCAGGAATCGTGTTGATGTAGTTAGTTGTGATACCTGTTGGCATATCAACACCGTCTAGACGTGCTTTGTCTAGAACTTGCTCTAATAGGAACTGAGCACGCTCTACACCTTCTTCACGTACAACTGACTCAAGTGCTTGAAGCCATTCTTGAGTTTCCAGTGCATCTACGTCATGCTTCATATCAGACATGGCGATCTATCCTTCTATTGGTTGGATCTACTTATTTAAGTAACCGTTTCTTGTTTAAAGAATCGTTACCTTGCTGAATTCGACGCAAAGAGCGCTCTCTGCGTGACTCTTCACGAGTCAAATCCAACAATGTTTCTTCGATATAAGCTAAGTGTGAGTGTGACATTTCACGTGCCTTTTCCGGCTGACCCGAAACAATCGCATCCACAATATTAGCTCGGTGTTTACTTACTTTCTCGACCACTTCATCGCGGCGATGTAAGAGCTTTAAATTCTGTAAGACGTTTTGCTCAAGCAAAGGAGCCAAACTACGAACAATATGCAGCAACACTACGTTGTGTGCAGCTTCCGTTAAAGCAATCAAAAACTGCATAACAGCTACAGCTTCCGCTTCGACATTTTTCTTCGTTTGCTCTTCGCTGATGTTTTTCAGGCAAGCCTGAATACGCGCAAAGTCTTCCTCGGTTCCACGAACTGCTGCAAAGTAAGCCGCAATACCTTCCATCGCATGGCGAGTTTCCAGTAAGTCCAGCTGAGTTTCAGAGTGGCTAGACAATAAATTTAGCAGAGGATCAGAAAAGCTTGTCCAAATACTCTCGCTAACAAATGTGCCGCCGCCCTGACGACGAGTAAGAAGACGCTTAGCTTCTAGGCGTTGAATCGCTTCACGGATTGAAGGACGTGAGACATCGAACTGCTTCGCTAACTCACGCTCTGGTGGCAACTGCTGCCCCGGAGACAATGTTCCTTCCACTATCAGCCTTTCCAATTCTTGTTCAATGACATCAGAAAGTTTTGGCTGACGAATCCTTTGATAAGCCATAGTTGTTTTTCTTCTACTCTTTGCAGTCAATTGGTATTACCAATTTCAAGTTGGCAGGAAAATTAACATAATTAAAACGCAAGTTCCAGTCAAAAATTGACCCAAATCATAGAACAGCCCTTACATCAACACTTTGATAACAATAGCTGATTAAAACAGCAATTAAATTGGTCAGACCAATTACAATTTATAAACAGATGGGCATGTAACGTGCTAGGGGTCACAGTTTATCTTTTTAGTTTTAAAAGAATATGAATGGGATGTGTCGCGAAAAGACAGCGAGAAGCGAGAAGCGAGAAGCGAGAAGCGAGAAGCGAGAAGCGAGAAGCGAGAAGCGAGAAGCGAGAAGCGAGA